>LCKC01000007.1 GCA_001001185.1 Parcubacteria group bacterium GW2011_GWB1_45_10
GAGTTCCGTTTTAATCTGATTGACACTCCCGGGCATATTGATTTTACGATTGAGGTGAAGCGTTCGCTTCGCGTGCTTGACGGCGCGGTGGTTGTTTTTGACGGCGTTTCCGGAGTTGAGCCGCAGTCAGAAACCAACTGGCGTTATGCCGATGAATACAAAGTGCCGCGGCTCTGTTTTATCAATAAACTTGACCGGTTGGGTGCGAGCTTTGACAGCTCTCTGGCATCAATTCACGAACGCTTGACCCCGAATGCTTTGCCGATCCAGCTGAACATCGGGCTGGAATCAGAGTTTTCCGGCGTGATTGATTTAATCAGAATGAAAGCCGTCCGTTTTGAAGGCGAACACGGTGAAATCACCAAAGAAGAAGAGATTCCTTCAAACCTTCAAGCCCGGGCCAAAGAAATGAGGGCGGCCATGGTTGAAAAAGCCGCCGAGCAGGATGATAGCTTGATGGAAAAATATCTTGCCGGTCATGAACTGAGCGAAGAACAGATTCGTTTAGGCCTTCGCAAAGGCACTTTGGCTTACAAGCTGGTGCCGGTTTTGTGCGGTTCAGCGCTCCATAATAAAGGCGTTCAGCTTTTACTTGACGCCGTGGTTGATTTTTTGCCGTCGCCCGAAGATGTTTCTGAAGCAAAATCAATCAAAGGCATTCATCCGCGGACCGGCGAAGAAATTATCCGTCAGCCCAAAGATTCAGAATCGTTCACGGCGTTGGCTTTCAAGGTCGCCGCTGACCCGTTTGTCGGCAGCCTGGTTTATTTTCGGGTTTACGCCGGCACATTGAAGCGCGGCAGTTATGTTTACAACGTCACCAAAGACAGCCAGGAGCGCGTCGGCAGAATCTTGAGAATGCACGCCAACCAGCGCGAAGAAGTGGAAGAGGTTTACACCGGCGACATTGCCGCTTTTGTCGGCATGAAAAACACCACCACCGGCGACACTTTGTGCGCGCCCGGGTCGGAGATTTTGCTTGAAAAAATCATTGTTCCGGAACCGGTTATTTCCATGAAGATTGAGCCGAAAACAAAAGTTGACCAGGAAAAAATGGGCTTTGTTTTGAAAAAGCTCCAGGAAGAAGACCCGACCTTCAGAGTCAAGACTGACGAAGAGACTTTGGAAACGATTATTGCCGGCATGGGCGAGCTTCACCTGGATGTTTTGGTTGACCGGATGAAAAGAGAGTTTAATGTTGAGGTTAATGTCGGCCGGCCGCAGGTGGCTTATCGCGAAACAATCAAAAAAGAAGTTAAAGAAGAAGGCAAATACATCAGGCAGTCAGGCGGCCGCGGCCAGTACGGTCATGTCTGGCTGGATATCAAGCCGCAGGAGCGGGGTACGGGTTTCAAGTTTAACAACAAGATTAAAGGCGGCACGATTCCGAGCGAGTTTATCCCGGCGGTTGAAAAAGGCGTCAAAGAAGCCATGGACAGGGGCATCTTGGCCGGCTTTACTATGACAGACATTGAAATCTCTCTTTATGACGGTTCTTATCATGACGTTGATTCGTCTGAAGCGGCTTTCAAAATCGCCGGCTCAATGGCTTTTCAGTCCGGCGCCAAAAAAGCCGACCCGGTTTTGCTTGAGCCGATCATGAAAGTTGAGGTGATTGTGCCGGAAAAGTTTTTGGGCGACGTCACCGGCGACTTGAGCTCCAAGCGCGCCAGAATTGAAAGAATGGGCGAGCGGGTTAACTTGAGAGTGATTGATTCCATGGTGCCGTTGGCGGAGATGTTTGGTTACGCGACTAAACTCAGGTCAATGACTGAAGGTCGGGGAACGTTTACCATGGAGTTTGACCATTATGAGGAAGTCCCGAGAAACATTGCCGAACAAATCGCCGCGGGTACGAATAAGTAATTAACCCTCCTTCTCCGCCGGCTGGCGGATTCGGATGGGTTAACCACACATAGCCTTTGGCGAAGTGCGATTGACTTTCAGGTGGTTTTAAGTTAATATAAATCTCACGTTATTAGTAAAAATTAAACTCATTAATATAAGTTTATGGCTACAGGAACATTTGAACGGAACAAGCCGCACGTGAACGTTGGCACTATCGGCCACGTTGACCACGGCAAAACAACCTTGACCTCGGCAATCACCAAGGTTTTGGCAATGAAAGGTCTGGCAAAAGGCCTTGATTACGCAGACATTGACAAAGCCCCGGAGGAAAAAGCCCGCGGCGTCACGATTAACCTTCATCACACGGAGTACGAATCAGAGAAAAGGCACTACGCTCACATTGACGCGCCGGGCCACGCTGACTACATCAAAAACATGATTACGGGCGCGGCTCAGATGGACGGCGCCATTCTCGTGGTTTCCGCCCCTGACGGCCCAATGCCCCAGACTCGCGAACACATTCTTTTGGCTTACCAGGTTGGCGTGCCGAAGATTATTGTGTTCATGAACAAAGTTGATATGGTTGACGATCCGGAACTGCTTGATTTGGTGGAAGCCGACATCAGGGAGCTTTTGAAAAAATACAACTTTCCCGGAGACGAAACGCCGATTATCCGCGGTTCAGCTTTGAAGGCCCAAGCGGCCAGCTCAATTGACGATGCGGCCGTCAAGCCGATTCTTGAATTGATTGAAAGGCTTGATGATTACATTCCCGAACCGGTCAGAGAAGTTGACAAGCCGTTTTTGATGCCGATTGAAGACATTTTCTCGATTGAAGGACGCGGCACTGTCGTTACCGGCAGAATTGAACGCGGCATGGTTAAGGTTAACGAAGAAGTTGAGATTGTCGGCATTAAGCCGACGGCGAAAACCGTGGTTACCGGCATTGAGATGTTTAACAAATCTTTGTCTGAAGGCCGGGCTGGGGATAATGCCGGCATTCTTTTGCGCGGCACAAAGAAAGAAGACGTTCAGAGAGGCCAGGTTATTTCCAAGCCGGGTTCAGTCACGCCGCACACGGAGTTTGAGTGCGAGGTTTACGTCTTGAAAAAAGAAGAAGGCGGCCGCCACACGGCTTTCATGAACGGCTACAAACCGCAGTTTTACATCAGAACGACTGACGTCACCGGCGATATCACTTTGCCGCAGGGCAGGGAGCTGGTCATGCCGGGTGACAACGCCACTTTCAGCGTCAAACTGATTCACCCGATTGCTTTGGAAGAAAAACAGAGATTCGCGTTCCGCGAAGGCGGCAAAACCGTCGGCGCCGGCGTGGTTACCAAGATTATCAAGTAAAATCGCGAATGGCCCAGTCTTCAGAACCTAAACAAAAGATGAGAATCAAGATCCGGTCTTATGACCACAGAGTCATAGACAGTTCTTGTAAATTGATTATTGAGACGGCTTCCCGCTACGGCGCGGAAGTCATTGGTCCGATTCCTTTGCCGACAGAGATAAAAAAATACACTGTCAACCGCTCGACTTTTGTCCACAAAGATTCAAGAGAGCAGTTTGAGATGAGGGTTCACAAAAGGCTGATAGACATTCTCAATCCGTCGGCAAAAACCATTGAGGCGTTGACTAATCTGGTTCTGCCGGCGGGCACGGAAATTGAAGTGAAGATGGTGACATGAAAATTCAATCTTGGTCTGCGAGGCATCGGTTAGGGTCATAAAAAAGAGATTTTTTTGAAAAGCGTCCCAACCAGACGCTTTTCAAAATGAATCGAGTAAGCTAAAAACACTTGTCATTGAATTAAATAAAGACATGAAACTGATTTTGGGGAAAAAAATGGGCATGATGCAGGTTTTTGACAGCGAAGCTGGCAAAGCGGTTCCCGTGAGTTTAGTGGAAGCTGGTCCGGTGGTTGTCACTGCCGTTAAAACCGTTGAAAAACACGGTTATGCCGCCGTGCAGATCGGCTTTGGCAAGAAAAAATCAGTTAAAAAGCCGCAGAAAAAAATCGGCTCTTTTAGAATTTTGAGAGAGTTCAGGATTAATCAAAACCAGGAATCAGACTTCAAGATTGGCGATGAGATTAAAATTGATATCTTTAAAAAAGGCGAAAAAGTCGATGTTGCCGGAGTTTCCAAAGGCCGCGGTTTTACTGGTGTGGTCAAGCGCCATGGCTTTGCCGGCGGCCCGAAAAGCCACGGTCAAAAGCACAGATTAAGGGCTCCGGGTTCAATCGGCGCGACCACGCCGCAGAGAGTCGTCAAAGGCAAAAAAATGGCCGGCCATTTCGGCGCCCAAAGAGTTTCGGTCAGGGGTTTGGAAGTGATTGAGATAAACCAGGACAAAAACATTGTTTTTTTGAAAGGCGCGATTCCCGGTTATAACAGTTCTTTGGTTGAGATAAGCTCCAAAAAATAATCAATGAAACTCCCGGTTTACAATTTGCAAGGAAAGATTGTTAAAGAAACAGAATTGCCTTTAGATATTTTCGGTCTTGCCCCGAACATGGATTTGATTTATCAGGTGACAAGAATCCTTCAGCTGCGGTTAAAAAAGCCGATTGCCCACGCCAAAGGCAGGGGCGAAGTTTCCGGCGGCGGCAAAAAACCGCGGCCGCAAAAAGGCACTGGCCGGTCCAGGCAAGGTTCAATTCGTTCGCCTTTATGGAAAGGCGGCGGCGTCACCCACGGCCCGTTGAATCTCAGGAACTACAACCTGAAACTGAACAAGAAAATGAAAGACCGGGCTTTGCTGGAAATTCTTTCGGCAAAAGCCGCCCAAGGTTTAATGATGGTTTTGGAAAAAGAAATCAAACTTTCCGATGCAAAAACTAAACTGGCCGACGCGATGATGAAAAAAGTTTTCGGCGAGAATAAAAAAATCAAGCGAACTTTGCTCTTGCATGATTTTAAAGACAAGGTTGAGGCGCGCGCTTTTTACAATCTGCCTTATTTGAAGCTGATTCCGGTGAGAAACGTTAACATTCTTGATTTGGTAAATTTTCCGCGGCTTTTCCTGTCGGAAAAGTCTTTGAGCGATTTAATTAAGTTTTTGGCGAAGCAATAATCATGACCATCGCGAAAAAACAACCGGAGATTCAGATTTTGAAACATCCGCACCTGAGCGAAAAAGCCAGTTTGCTTAAAGACGCCGGCAATGCTTTTGTTTTTGTCGTTTCCAAGAACGCCAACAAGAAAACCGTTAAAGATGAAATCGAGCGGCTTTATAAAGTTGAGGTGGTAAACGTCCGGATTGTTAATCTTCCGAAAAAGCCGAAAAATCTCGGGCGGACCAGAGGTTTTAAGCCGGGTTTGAAAAAAGCGATTATTTATGTCAAAAAGGGACAGACGATTAACGTTGTCTAATTTTTCATGGCGATAAAAACAGCAAAACCAAAGACTCCGGGAAGAAGGCACTACCAAGTGATTGATTATTCTTTTCTTTCCAAGACCGGGCCTTACAAGCCGCTTTTATCAAGCAAGAAAAAAACCGGCGGCCGGAATAACCGCGGCCGCATCACCATGAGGCATCAAGGCGGCGGCGCCAAACAGATGTACCGTCTGGTTGAGTTCGGCCAGGGGTTTTTGGGTCAGAAAGCCAGGGTGGAAACCATTGAGTACGATCCGAACCGGACGGCTTTTATCTGCCTGGTAGTTGTTGAGAATGGCAAAAGGTGTTATATCTTGGCGCCAGCCAATGTTAAAGTCGGCGACACGATTGAGATAGCTGAGAAAACCGAGTTCAAACCAGGTAATCGGATGAAGTTAAAAAACATTCCTGTTGGCACTCAAGTTCATAACATTGAGCTTCGCCCCGGACAAAAAGGCAGGCTGGCTCGTTCAGCCGGGTCTTTTGCCGTGGTTATGGCTCATGAAGGAAAGTACGCGACTTTGAAAATGCCTTCAAGCGAGATCAGGAAAGTCAGCGTTGAATCTTTTGCTTCGATTGGCCAGGTTTCAAACTTTGAACGCCGCTTAATCAGCTGGGGCAAGGCTGGCCGGTCAAGATTAAGAGGCATCCGGCCGACGGTCAGGGGCAAAGTGATGAACCCGAGAGATCATCCTTACGGCGGCGGCGAAGGCAAAACCACGAGAGGCACCAAGAGGCCGAAAGACAAGTGGGGCAATATCACCGGCGGGAAAAAGACCAGGAACAAGAAAAAATGGTCAAGCAAATTCATTATGCAGAGACGGATTAAAACTAAAAAGAGTTAAATCAAAACATGAGCCGAAGTCTTAAAAAAGGTCCGTACGTGGATCAAAAACTGCTGAAAAAAGTTTTAAACCTTCCGGATCAAGGAAGGTCAGTGAGCAAAACTTTGATAAAAACCTGGGCCCGGGACTGCACGATTGTCCCGGAGATGGTTGGTTTTACTTTTGGCGTTCACAATGGTAAAAACTTTATTGAGGTTTTTGTGACTGAAGATATGGTCGGCCACAAGCTGGGTGAGTTTTCGCCGACGCGCAAATTCATTAGGCACGGCGGCAAAAAGCAGAAAGAAATAGAAAACAAGCAAAAACCCGCTCCGGCGGCTAAATAAAAATTATGGATTCAGTTTTCGCCAAATTAAAGAATTTACGGATTTCGCCGAAAAAAATCACGCAGGTGACGCGTCTTTTGAAGGGCATGAGCTATCAAGACGCCGAAGCGCATCTCCGTTATCTGCCGCAAAAAAGCGTTCCGGCGCTGCGCAAACTTTTGCTTTCCGCGGCCGCCAACGCCGAAAACAACTTCAATCTTTCGCGCCAGGATTTGTTTGTGGAAAAGATCTTGGTTGATTCAGGGCCGACTTTGAAACGGTTCCGGGCGAGAGCCAGGGGCGCGGCTGGGGCGATAAACAAGAGAACTTCGCATGTCACGATTTTTCTGGCTTCTTCAACCGGCAAAAAACCGGAAAAAGCCAAATCCAGAACTGGAAAATCAAAAGAATCAATCGTCAAACTTTCCGGGCGTTCAAAAAAAGCCGGCGTCCAGGACAAAAAATTAATGAAAGAAAAAATCAGGAAAACCCAGCAGACCAAAGAAAAAGTTTTCCAAAGAAAAGCGATTTAATTATT
Source organism: Parcubacteria group bacterium GW2011_GWB1_45_10 (assembly GCA_001001185.1). GTDB lineage: Bacteria > Patescibacteriota > Minisyncoccia > UBA6257 > Brennerbacteraceae > UBA10122. The sequence continues at coordinate 6,921 of LCKC01000007.1, forward strand.
CCCAACCATCAATGACGCACAAAACCAACCCACTTGTTTACCGCTTAGGCATTTTTGAAAACTGGAGCTCGCGCTACTTCAAGCCCCGGGAGCTTGGTTTTCTTTTGGAAGAAGACCAGCTCATCCGCGATGTTGTCAATAAAAGATTCAAGCGCTCTGGGATTGAAAAAGTTGACCTTGAAAGAAGCGGCAATCAGATAAGAATCTTCATTTTTTCCGCGAGGCCGGGTTTGATTATCGGTCGCGGCGGCACGGGCATCAACGATCTCAGGAATGAGATTGAAAGAGCCATCAGAAAATTGAGAGCCAAGAAAAAGAAAAATCCTGACTTTTTGATTCAGGTTAATGTTGAAGAAGTCAAAAAACCGGAGATTTCGGCGCAGATTGTCGCGGAAAACGTTGCCATGAGCTTGGAAAAAAGAATTCCGTTCAGAAGAGTGATAAAAGGAACGATTGCCAAAGTCATGAGCTATAAAGAGGTTAAAGGCGTCAAGGTCAGGATTTCGGGCAGGCTGGACGGCGCTGACATTGCCAGAGACGAATGGCTGAGCGACGGCAAGATTCCTTTGATAACTTTGAGGTCAAAAATAGATTACGCCACGACTCGGGCGACAATTCCCCAGGGCGATCTTGGCGTTAAGGTCTGGATTTACAAAGGCGAGCAAATTAAAGAATAAACCGATTTTCATGCTGGCACCGAGAAAAATGAAGCACAAGAAGTGGAACCGAGGCCGTTCCCGAAGCCGGATAAAAGAAACCCGCGGCACCAAGCTGGTTTTCGGTTCTTTTGGTTTGCAGGCTTTGGAGGCCAAATGGCTTAAAGCGTCGCAGATTGAATCAGCCAGAAAAGTCATTTCCAAGTACGCGAAAAAAGGCGGCAAGATGTGGATCAGGGTTTTTCCGGACAAGCCGGTGACCCAGAAGCCGCCGGAAGTGACCATGGGTTCAGGCAAGGGCGCGGTTGACCACTATGTTTTTCCGGTCAAGCCGGGCCGGGTTTTGTTTGAAGTGGACGGCGTCGCCAAAGAAATCGCCAAAGCCGCTTTGAAACAAGCCGGGCACAAAATGCCGTTTAAGACCAGAATCATTGAAAAAGAACAATCATGAAAAAATCTCTTGACCTGGAAAATAAAACTATTGTCGAACTGGCCGCTTTGATTACCGACCAGAAAAAAAAGCTCCAAGACTTGAGTTTTGACTTAAAATTGGGTAAATTACAAAATACCAGCCAGATCGGCAAGCTCAAAAAAGAGATTGCCAGAATCAAGCTGGTTTTAAAATTGAAACATGGAAAAAAAGTCTAAAAAAAGAAAATTATCCGGCGAGGTGGTTTCCGCCAAGATGCAGAAAACCGCGGTTGTTGTTGTCAAACGGGTGAAGACCCATCCGCTTTACCATAAGCGAATGGTTCTTTCTTCAAGGTTCAAAGCGGAAAACCCGGACAATAAATTCCGCGAAGGCGATTATGTTGTGATTGAAGAAACCCGGCCGATGTCAAAAGGCAAGCGCTGGCTGATTATTGGGAAAACTAAACAGTTAATTTAAATATGATTCAACTGAGGTCAATGTTAAGAGTGGCTGATAACAGCGGCGCCAAAATCGTCCAGTGCTTCAGGGTTTACGGCGGTTCAAACAGGAAGTACGGTGAAATCGGCGACGTGATTATGGCGGCGGTTAAAGAAGCCGAACCGAGAAAAATCGTCAAAAAGCACGACAAAGTCAAAGCCGTGATTGTCAGGCAGAGAAAGCCCTTGAGAAGGAAAGACGGTTCATATGTCCGTTTCGACGACAACGCCGTAGTTATCCTTGAAAAAGGTTTTGAGATGAAAGGCGGCCGGATTTTCGGCCCGATTGCCAGAGAAGTAAAAGAAAGGGGCTACGACAAAATCGCTTCTTTGGCCGAAGAAGTCATTTAAACTCAAATATGGCGGAGATAAACTTAAAATTGAAAAAAGGCGACTTGGTCAAAGTGGTTTCCGGAAAAGAAAAAGGCAAGCAAGCCAAAATTTTAAAGACCTTTCCCAAGCGGAGGAAATTGATATTGGAGAATCTTTTTCTGGTCAAAAAAATCCGGCGGCCGAGAAAAGCCGGCGAAAAAGGCGAAATCATCAATCTGGCGATGCCGGTTTCCGTTTCAAAAGTCATGCTTGTTTGTCCGTCTTGCAACAAAGCCGTCAGGGTCGGATATTCCTTTAAAAGCAAAGAAAAAACCAGAGTCTGCAAAAGCTGCGGCAACAAAGTTTAAGCTTATTTTATGGCAAAGTTAAAACAAAAATTTGAGACAAAAATTGCGCCCTTATTGAAAAAAGAGCTTGGTTTGGATAATATGTATCAAGTTCCGAAGCCGGTAAAGGTCGTCGTCAACTGCGGTTTTGGCAGGTTAGTCGCCGGAGACGACAAAAAAGACCAGCGCGCCGCGGTTTTACAAGAGGTTTCCAAAATCCTTTCTTTGATTACCGGCCAGAAGCCGAAAGCGAACCACGCCAAAAAATCAATCGCCGGATTCAAGCTCAGGGAAAACGAGCTCATTGGTTTATCCGTCACCTTGAGGGGCGAACGGATGTTTGATTTTTTGGAAAGGTTCATCAACCTGAGCTTGGCGCGCGTCAGGGATTTTCGCGGCATCCCGGAAAGTTCAGTTTCGCCGGACGGGATTTTAAACGTCGGCGTCAAAGAACACCTTGTTTTTCCGGAGTTGATTGGCGAAGATTTCAAAAGAATTTACGGGCTTCAGGTGACGGTCGTGCCGAAAGTGCAAAATCGGGAGCAGGCGCTGAAGCTTTATCGGGCGTTAAACGTTCCGTTGCAGAAATAATTTTTATTTAAAATGGCAAAAAAATCAGTCATCGCCAGAGCGTTAAAAAAACCAAAATACGAAACCCGGTCGTCCAGGCGGTGTTTTAATTGCGGCAGAAAAAGAGCTTATATGAGAAAGTTCAATCTTTGCCGGATCTGTTTCCGCGAAATGGCTTCCAAAGGCTTGATTCCCGGAGTCAGAAAATCAAGCTGGTAGTTCGACAAGCTCACTATAAATAATATCTATGGATACAGTCGCAAACATGCTGACAATCATCAGAAACGGGCAGATGGCCGAGAAAGAAACGGTTAAAGTTCCGTATTCCAACTTCAAATTTGAACTGGCTAAGTTTCTTGAAGGGCTCGGTTTTATTTCTGGCGTGGAAAAAATCGGCAAAAAAGAAAAACGCGTCATTGAGATTTCTCTGAAGTACGACGAAAACAAGCAGGGAGCCATTAGTCTGATTAAAAAAGTTTCCAAGCCCGGTCGGAGAAGCTACTCTTCTTACGAAGAATTGAGGTGGCCGAAAGGGTCGGTTTTGGTGGTTTCAACCTCAAAAGGCCTGATGACTGCTGAAAAATCCAGGAAAGCCAAGCTCGGCGGAGAATTAATCTGCTTAGTTTCTTGAATTGAAAATTGAAAATTGAGAACTGAAAATTATTTTATATGTCAAAAGTCGGAAAAAAATTAACCTTAATCCCGGCTGGCACCACAGTTGAGTGGGATAGCCAGTCAGTGACAGTCAAGGGACCCTCGGGCGAGCTGACGAAAAAACTGGCTCTTTGGGGGTTTGACCTGTCTTTGGAAAACGGTTTTTTGAAAGTTTCGCCGCCGCCGTCTTTGAATAAGAAAAACAGATCTTTGTGGGGGACTTTGTCGTCGGTTGTCGCCAACATGGTTTTGGGCGTCAACAAGCCGTTTGAAAAAACTCTTGAATTTGAGGGCGTCGGCTATCGCGCCGAAGTTTCCGGTACAGACCTGGTTTTGAACGTCGGTTTTTCCCACCCGGTCAAACTGGCGATTCCGCCGGGATTGAGCGTCACCGCCGGCAAGAATAACATTGTCATTGTCGGCATTGATAAAGAGCTGGTGGGTATGTTTGCGGCGAAAATCAGGAAAGTCAGAAAAGTCGAGCCCTACAAGGGTTCGGGCATCAGATATAAAGGCGAAGTCGTCAAGAAGAAAGCCGGCAAGAAACTGGCTGGTTCAACTTAAAATAAATCATGCAGATAAAAAAAGACAATCAACTCAGACGCCGTCGGAGAATCAGGGCAAAAGTTTTCGGGACACACGAAAGACCGAGGCTTTCGGTTTTCCGTTCAGACAAGCATATTCTAGCCCAGTTAATTGACGACGAGTCGGGCAAAACTTTGGTTGCGGTCACAGACAAACAGGTTGCCAAAACCGCCAAAACCAAAAAAGAAAAATCTTTTTTGGTTGGCAAGCTTTTGGCGGAAAAAGCCGTCGCCAAAAAAATCAAGCAAGCGGTTTTTGACCGCGGCGGTTATATTTATCACGGCCGGGTTAAAGAATTAGCCGAAGGCGCCAGACAAGGCGGTCTGGAGTTTTAAGCATTGAAAATCGAGAATTGATAATTGAAAATTTTTAATTTATGGCAAGAGTAACAATTTCAAGAGCAAAAGATTCAGAGTGGAAGCAAAAACTTCTTGAGCTTCGCCGGGTGACCCGCGTGGTCGCCGGAGGCAAGCGCATGAGCTTTCGGGTGGTCATGGTGATTGGCGACTTAAAAGGCCGGGTCGGCGTTGGCGTGGCTAAAGGCAAAGACGTGGCCTTGGCCACTGAAAAAGCCATTTTTCAGGCCAAAAAAGCCATTTTTCAGGTTCCGATTGAAAACGGCACGGTTCCTCATCAGGTTGAAGCCAAACATTCAAGCGCCAGGATTATTATTAAACCAGCCAAAAAAGGCAGAGGTTTGATTGCCGGCGGCGCCGCCAGAGTGGTTTTGGCGTTTGCCGGATACAAAGACGTGACGACTAAAAACCTTGGCCGGACAACGAATCAGCTGACCAACGCGGTCGCGACAATTAACGCTTTAAAAAAATTGAAACATGGTGTTAATCAACCAGATAAAACCAAAGCATCAGCCAAGAGCTAAAAGAAGAATCGGCCGCGGTGGCAAGCGGGGCACTTATTCGGGCAAAGGACAGAAAGGCCAGAAATCAAGAGCCGGCGCGAAGTTTTATTCCGAGCAAAGGGCGGCGATTTTGAAAATTCCGAAAAGGCGCGGCGTGGGGTTTAAAAACAGCCCGCAAAAGTTCAAACATTTTTCCGTTTCGGTTAACCTTGATTCGCTTGAAAAGATTTTCAAATCCGGCGAAACGGTTTCCTTGAAGTCGCTTTTGAGCCGCAAGCTGGTGAATAAACTGTCAGGCAAACTGCCTTTGGTTAAAGTTCTGGCGGGTTCAAAAAAATTCGGCAAAAAACTTTATTTTGTCGGGATTGAACTTTCCGCCAAAGCCAAAGAAGCGATTATCGCGGCCGGCGGCGCCGTCCGTTAAAGATTTTGGTAAAATAAATTTCAAGAACAATGTTCCAGACAATCCTTGCGGTTTTCAAAGACAAAGACTTGGGCAAAAAGATTTTAATCGTTGCCGGACTTTTGGTTGTCAGCCGGTTTTTCGCCGCGCTGCCGATTCCCGGAACCGATCCTTCGGCTTTAAAATCTTTTTTCATGCAAAACCAGTACCTTGGTTTGGTGAATATTTTTTCCGGCGGCGCTTTGGCCAATTTTTCCATTGCCATGCTCGGCATCGGACCCTACATCACGGCTTCAATCATTCTTCAGCTTTTGACGATGATTTTTCCGGCAATGAAAGCGATGTATTACGAAGAAGGCGAGATTGGCCGGGCAAAGTTCGTCAAATACACCAGATACGCGACGGTTTTTTTGGCTTTTTTCCAGGGCTTTGCTTTTTTGAACCTTTTGAAAAAGCAGGGCGTGATCGGCAGTCTTGAACCGTTTGAGCTTTTCCGGAACATCATTCTGGTCACCGCCGGCTCAATCATTTTCATGTGGCTCGGCGAACTGATTTCCGAGCAGAAAATCGGTTCGGGCAGCTCGCTGATTATTTTTGCCGGCATCATCACGGGTATGCCGACGGCTTTGCGGAACAATATTCTGACTTTTGATTACGCCAAGATTCCTTCTTACATGATTTTCATTGCTTTGGGCCTGGTAACAATTCTTGGCGTGATTTTGATTAACGAATCGGAAAGAAGAATTCCGATAAGCTACGCCAAAAGAGTCAGGGGGATGAAAGTTTTCGGCGGCCAGAATACTTATCTGCCCTTGAAGGTTAATCAGGCCGGCGTCATTCCGATTATTTTCGCCATCTCGATTCTTCTTTTTCCGGGATTGGTTGCCCAGCTTTTGAGCCTGAGCAACAATGATTTTTTGGTTAAAGCCGGCGCTTCAATCCAGGGTTTTTTCAATAATCAGCTGGCTTACGGCTTGAGCTACTTTATCCTGGTTTTCGCTTTCACCTATTTTTACACTTTAATCACTTTTGACCCGAAGGAGATTTCAAAAAATATCCAACAGCAGGGCGGATTTGTGCCGGGCATCCGGCCGGGACAGAACACGGCAGAGTTTTTGGGCAAGATTTTGTTCAGAATCACTTTTCTGGGCGCGATTTTCCTTGGCTTGATTGCAGTCCTGCCTTTAATGGTTCAGGGCTTGACCGGCATCACCAGCCTGACTCTTGGCGGCACCTCGCTTTTAATCGTTGTTTCCGTGGCTTTGGACACCATCAGGCAGCTGAAAGCGCAGATGCTGATGAGGGATTACGATACTTTTTAGGAGAATAAAAAACATTTGTTCTTCGCATAGTTTGGGTTGAATAAAATCTTGCTTCACTCACAACGATAAAACGTCGTCCTGCTCGCCAAGCAAAGCTTGGCTCACGGACGCCTGACGTTTTATCGGTTCGCTTCAGAGATTTTTCGTTCAGCCTCAAAATGCTCATAACCAATGTTTTTTATTCTTTGGCGGGACAACACAAAAATACGGCTTGGAGCCGTGTTTTTGTGTTATTGATCCCACGCATAAGTTATGTGTGGGATTGATTTTGCGGTTTTTCTGTGTTGTAATTCTGGTCGGAGGATAAAATGAACCCGAAAATTGCTTTCATAATGTTGGCGGTTCTTTTCTGGATTGGCAGTTTACTCGCGGTTATTGGCGCGTTTCAGGCGCGTCAGCTTCTTGGGCTGATTCCGGCAGTGGTTGCTGCTGGCATTGGCTGCGGGATTTTAAATCTCAACCGTTACGTCCAGAAATAGATCTGTCGTTAAACTCAGCGTTAAAACGCTGAGTTTTGTTTTCCAAAACCAGCGGATTTGCTATAATTTATTGAGATATGAAAAAGAAAAACAAATTCCAGGTTTTTTGCGTTATCGGCAAATCCGGTTCCGGCAAAGGCACCCAGGTGGAGCTTTTAAAGAAAAAGTTTAAGGATGTTTTCCATATTGTTTTGGGCGATCTTTTGCGGGCGTTCATCAAACAAGACAACCGGATTGCCAGAACAGTTGGCGCCAAAATGAACAAAGGCGAGCTCGCGCCTGACTGGCTGGCAGACTACCTTTGGCAAAAAGAGTTTATGAAGCGAGCTGGCAAAGTCAGGTTCGTAATCTTTGAAGGCAATCCCAGGACCATCAAGCAGGCTGAAGAGCTTGAAGATTTTTGCAAGACTGTTTTTAACAGCCTGCCCTTGGCGGTTTATCTTAATATTTCTGACAGCGAAGCTAAGCGCCGGCTTTTAATCCGGCTGATTTGCAAAAAGTGTAAAAAGCCAGTGCCTTATAAAATGCTGGCGCAAAATCCCAAGAAATGCCCTTTTTGCGGCGGTCCGCTTGAAAAAAGAAAAGACGACGGTGCCAAAGCCATTTTGAAAAGGCTTGTTTGGTTCAGGACAGAAGTTCTGCCGACACTAAAATATTTTAAAAAACAAGGGCGTCTGGTTCAGGTTAACGGCGAACAAGACGTGCCAGAAGTTTTTAATGAGCTGTGGGCCAAGCTCTCTAAAAAACTCAGGTTTTAAATTCGTATATTCGTACAAATTCGTTATTCGCTGATGATTACCATCAAAACTGAAAAAGAGATAGAGCTTTTAAAAGCCGGCGGCAAACGTCTGGCTTTAATTCTTTCAGATTTGGCAAAAATGTGCATTCCCGGTGTTTCCGGTGATGAGCTGGACAAAAAAGCCGGTTATTTAATGGAAAAATACAGTTCTGAACCGTCTTTTTTTAAGTACCGTCCGGGGCCGCATTCAAAACCTTTTCCGGCGAATATCTGTCTTTCCGTCAATCACGTCACGGTTCACGGAATTCCGTCAAAAAAAATTGTTTTGAAAGAAGGCGATGTCGTCAAAGTTGACGCCGGCTTGGTTTATTCGGGCATGTTCGTTGATTCAGCCGTGACAGTTGCCGTTGGCAAAGTTTCTTCAAAAGCCAGTAAGCTTATCAGTGTTACGAAAAAAGCCCTGGATCTGGCGATTAAACAATGCCTGCCGGGAAAAAGAATCGGCGACATCGGCTTTGTTGTTGAACAGCTTGCCAGAAAAAACAAATTTTTCGTGGTTAAAGACCTGACTGGTCATGGTGTTGGCTATGGGGTTCACGAAGATCCGTTTGTGCCGAACTATGGCAAAAAAGGTGTTGGTACACAGTTAAAACCTGGTATGGTTCTGGCTTTGGAGCCGATTTTGGCTCTGGGAACCGGAGAGTCTTTGGAGATCGAAGACGGCAGTATTGCCACAGCTGACGGTTCTGTTTCAGCTCAGTTTGAACACACCGTGGTGATAACCAAAACCAAGCCATTGGTAGTTACAGAATTAAGAATTAGGAATAATGAATAAGGTAAAAGGATGTTTTCATTCATAATTCATAATTCGTCATTCATTATTCATGAATCTTTTGGCGGTTGATTTTGGCGAAAAAAATATTGGTCTGGCTTTTTACAGCCCGGCGGCGAAGATTCCTTTGACGCTTGAACCTTTGCGTGTCGGTTCAAAAGCCGAAGCTTTGGCCAAACTCGGCGAGCTTGTCAAAGAAAAAGAGGTTGGCAAAGTGGTTTTTGGTTTACCGCTGAATTTTGAGTTTGCCGAAACTGAACAGTCTCAAAAAACCAGGCAGTTCGCCAAAGAGCTTTTTGAAACACACGGAGTTGAGGTTGACTTTGTCAACGAAGTCTTAAGCTCGGTTTTGGCGTCGCAGCTTAGAGGCTCAAGCAAAGACTCACACTCTTCAAGCGCCTTGCTTATCCTTGAAGATTATCTGGATAAACTGGAAGAACTCGGTTCTTGAGTTGATTATTGATCTTTCTATTTTATGCTTTACGTTTCATGAGCAAGGTTTTTCTTTCGGTGGTCATCCCGGCTTTTAATGAAGAAAGCAATCTGGTTCCAACTTTGAATTCTGTTTTTGATTATCTTAAAAAACAAGATTATTCCTGGGAAGTGATTGTCGTTAATGACGGCTCAAAAGACCATACCAAAGATCTGGTTTTAGCGTTTCAAAAATCGTCACTGAAACTGGTTTTGCTTGATTTTCCGGAGAACCACGGCAAAGGCTTTGCCGTCAATCAGGGGGTTTTGCGCTCAAGGGGCGAACTGGTTTTGTTTATGGATGCGGACAACTCAACGAAAATAAATGAAATAGAAAAAGCCATTCCTTTGCTTCAGGGTAATATTGCGTCAGCCACGTTTGACGTGGTCATCGGTTCTCGCCGGTTGCCCGGCTCAAAAATTTTAAAGCCGCAGCCGATGATTCGCCGTTTGCTCGGCGAGGTTTTCCGGTTTTATGCAAAGTTCTTGTTTGGTTTTTCTTTTGACGACACTCAGGCGGGGTTTAAAGTTTTCAATCAAAAAGCGAAGAAAATTTTCAGTTTTCAGACCATCTGGCGCTGGGGTTTTGACGTGGAGCTTTTGTGGCTGGCGAAAAAAATGAAGTTTAAACTCAAAGAAATCCCGATTGACTGGGAAAACAGCCCCAAAACCCATGTCAGCTTGTTCGGCGCGGCGAATATGCTTTTAGAGTTATTAAAGATAAGATTAACGAGGTATAATTTATAAATATGGCAAAAACACTGATTTTTAACTGGAAGCTCAACCCGGCGACGCAAAAGCAAGCTGAAGCTTTGCTCGGTGTTTACCAGAAAACAGTTTCAAAAAACTGTGAAATCGTTATTTCGCCGCCGTTTGAGCACCTTTGGTTTTTAAACGCAAAAAAACCGGTTTTGGGATTGGGATTTTGCGCCCAAGATTGTTTTTGGGAAAATCTTGGTCCTTATACCGGCGCGGTTTCGGCGTTGAACCTGAAGCTTTCCGGGATTGATTACGTTATTTTGGGTCATTCGGAAAAGCGGATTCATCTTGGCGAAACTGACGCCATGGTGAATAAAAAAATCCTGAACGCCATTGGTTCCGGGCTGAAGCCCGTGGTTTGTTTTGGAGAAGATTTAAAAACTCATGCCAAAGGCGAAGACGTAGTGAAAAAATTCATTAAAAAACAGCTAACCGGCGCTTTGAAAGGCCTGAATTCTTATTCTTTGTCGCAGAAAAACAGCATTATTGTCGCTTACGAGCCGGTCTGGGCAATCAGCAATAACTCCGGCAATGTCGCTGACTCTCCGGCGGATGCCGCTAAAATTATTGAGTTTATCAAAGACCTGCTTGTTTCAAACTTCGGTTTTCAGGTGCCGCGAGTTTTGTACGGCGGCTCGGTCAACCGGAAAAACATCAAAAGTTTTCTTAGTTTTGATCAGATTAACGGTTTTTTGGTCGGTCGGGCGTCTTTGGACCGCGAAGAAATCCAGACGATTGTCCGGGAGTGCGGCGCCAAACCATAGCTATAGGCGCAGGTTGATGGTAAAATACAATTATGGCAGTCATCAAGAAAAAAGCCTGGCCAGAGCTTTTTGAGGCGGTGGTTTCGGGAAAGAAAAAATATGACCTTCGTTTAAACGAGTTTGAAATTAACGAAGGCGACACCCTACTCCTTGAAGAGTGGGACCCGAAAACAAAGACCTACACTGGCAGAAGTGTTGAGAAAAAAGCCGGTCATGTCTGGAAGTTCAAATTAGACAAGCTGTTTTGGCCGGAAGAAGAGATGAAACAAAAAGGGCTCCAGATTATTTCCCTGGAGTAATCAACAAACAATTAAAAATTATTAATTAAAAAAACAATTATGATGGACTTAGAAAAAGCGAAAAAAATTCTTTTCTTGGTTCTTTCCGTATTTCTCGGGGCAATGACTTTGTTTGGTTCTGTGATTTCTTGGAATTACATAGGTTCTTTCCGCCCGGTGACTGCCAGCATCCTTGGCACTGGCAAGATGATTTACAAACCCGACCAGGCCGAAGTTTCCCTTTCTGTGGTTTCCAAAGGCCTGAACCCGGAATCAGTTCAGTCTGACAATGATGAAAAGATGTCCGAGATTGTCAATTATTTGAAAGACTCCGGCGTCAAAGAAGAAGAGATTAAAACTGTTTCTTACAATCTTTATCCCGAATACGAGCAGGGGGAAAACTACCTAAACACTTTCAGGATTATCGGCTACACCTTGGAGCAGGGGTTGAGTTTTAAAGTCAAAGATATTTCAAGCGTCGGCAAGCTTGTTGGCGGTCTGTCGGGCAAAGGAGTCAATCGGATTAACGGCATCAGCTTTTCTCTGTCTGATGAAAAAACCGAGGAGCTTAAGGTTCAGGCAAAAGAAAAAGCGGTTGCCAAAGCCAAGTTTGAGCTGGAAAAAACAAAATCTCTTTACGGTTTGAAAAGAGCCAGATTAATCAGCATCAGCGACTACCAAAACTATCCGTCTCCGATCTACCGCGACGCGAAAGCTTATGGCTTGGGCGGCGAAGCTTCAAGCATTTCGCCGATTCAGATTGGCACCGGAGAGCTCGAAGTGAACGTCTCTCTGCTTTACGAATTAAAATAATGATTTTAAAATCATTATTTTAATGAAGCCGCGTTTGACGCGGCGAGCTAAAGTATTTTATGCTGATGAGGTTTCTGCCAAAACAAAGTTTTTTCAAAAACAAGCAGGTTTTGCTTCGGGTTGATTTTAACGTTGAGCTGCGGAAAAACAGAGTGCTTGACGATTTTCGGATTCGTCAGACTTTGCCAACAATCAAATATCTTCAGAAAAACGCGGCCAGGCTGGTTTTAATTAGCCACCTTTCTAATGAAACAGAATCTTTGGCGCCGGTTGCCAAACATCTGGCAAAGCTTTCGCGCCGGAAAGTTTTTTTTGTGCCCGGTAAAATTTCTTCCGCGGCAAAACTTGTCAACGCTTTGCCGAAAAAAAGCGTTGTTTTACTGGAAAACCTGAGGTTTGACAAAGGCGAAAAAGCCAACCAGCCGGCGTTTGCCAGAAAACTTGCGGGCCTGGCAGATGTTTTTGTTTTTGACGCTTTTGGCGTCAGTCACAGAAAAGACGCTTCGGTTGTTGGCGTGCCAAAGCTTTTGCCGAGCTTTGCCGGGCTTTTAATGGAAAACGAATTAAAGAGCCTGGAAAAGCTGAAAAAACAGGCAAAAAAACCGTTTGTCGCGATTTTCGGCGGCGCGAAAATGGAAACCAAACTGCCGTTGATTAAAAACTTTGCCAAAAGAGCCCGCGCTACGCCGGAGGCTTTGGTGAGGCGAGCGGATTATGTTCTGCTTGGCGGCGCGCTGGCAAACACGTTTTTAAAAGCCAAAGGCGTGAATGTCGGAAAGTCTTTATATGAAAAAAAGTTTGTTTCCCGGGCAAAAAAGCTTTTAAAGAACAAAAAAATCATTTTACCAGATGATTATTTAGTTGCTCAATCATTGGGCAGTAGAACGTCCCATCTTTTTTCTGTTGTTAGTCATAAGTTGTCAGTTGGCGGTTATATAGGGGACATTGGCCCCACCTCGACAAAAGAGTTCAGTAAAATCATCAGTCGCGCCAAAACAATCATCTGGAACGGCCCAATGGGTTATTACGAAAACCCGGTTTTTGCCAGAGCCACGTTTGAGGTGGCCAAAGCCGTTTTAGCCAACAAAAAAGCTTTTAAAATCATCGGCGGCGGCGATACGACCGCGTTTTTGAAAAACGCTAAATTACCAATTACCAATTACCAATTACCAAATCTGTTTATCAGCACCGGCGGGGTCCGGCAAAGAACTGCCGGGGGTTGCTGTTCTTGAAAAGAGCTGGAAGCGTTGAAATAAAACTTTTGTATAATTTTTATTTATGAATCAAATTATTATTCATACTGACGGCGCGTCAAAAGGCAATCCTGGCCAGGCTTCAATCGGCGTGGCGATTGAGCTTCTTGACGGTAGCAAAAAACAGTACGCGGAAAAAATCGGCATGGCGACAAACAACGAAGCCGAGTACCGGGCCATGATTTTCGGTTTGAGAAAGCTCAAAGCATTGCTCGGTTCAAAAAAAGCCGAAAAAACAAAGGTTTTGTTAAAAAGCGACAGTCAGTTGATAACTTCACAGCTTCGTGGCGAGTTTAAAGTCAAAGAGCCGGAGTTTTTCCCGTTTTTCATTGAGCTCTGGAATCTGCGCCAGGAGTTCAAAACCGTGGAGTTTGAGACAGTCCCGCGGGAGAAAAACCGTCTGGCAGACAAGCTGGCAAACAGCGTTTTCTCTCAAAGAGGTTTGTGGTGAACCTGCCGAACCACTTTAGCCTTCCTTGATTTTTGGGCTCGTTTAGCTTATACTCAATAACACTGCGTAAGCAGTATTTTTTAAGCTGAAACTGTTTGTATTGAGCTTGCCGAAATATGGAAGATAACGAACAATTAATAAGCCAATTCTCGGAAAAAGGCCTCCACTGGGGCAGCCGGCGTTCTTTTATTCACCCGAAAATGAAGAAGTTCATCTTCACTTACAAGGGTGATTTGGCAGTGATTAATCTGCAAAAAAGCGCTGAACTCTGGGAAAAGACATTCGCGGCTTTGGCGGAGCTGTTTTCGCAGAACAAAACCGTTTTGTTTGTGGCGACCCAGCCGGTTGCGGAAACAGTGGTCAGAAAATACGGCCAGGAACTTGGTTTTCCTTATATCACCACCCGCTGGCTTGGCGGCACCATCACTAATTTTGACACTTTCAAGAAAAGACTTGATTATTTGAAAGAGCTTGAAGCCAAAGTTGCTTCGCCGGATTTTGAAAAATACACGAAAAAAGAAAGGGGCCTGATTCAGAAAGAAGCCGCTGAAATAAAAGAAAAATTCGACGGCATGGTCAAAATGACGGCTATGCCTGATGCGGTCTTTGTTTTCTGCGGCAAAAAACACCGGACAGCTTTGAAAGAAGCCAAGCGGAAAGGCATCAAGGTTTTCGGCATTTTCGGGCTTGAAGACAATCCCGACGAAGCCCATCTTTTTGTGCCTTTGAACGACAACGTGAAAATCGGCGTTGAGTTTGTCATGGAAAAAGTCGCCGAAGTTTACGCCAAGTTTCATCCGAAAAAAGATTCCGCGAATGAAGCGGGAAACGGAGTCAAGAAAGAAACCAAGAAGCCGGATGGCAAAAAAGAAGATTCTGTTAAAATTGATTAAGGCTCCGCCACTGGCTGTTTTTGTCGAGTTGTTGTTAGTTATTTGTTTCTTCGTTCCGAGTTTTGATATTTGATTTTTGAATTTTGATTTTAAAACTATGTATACTCCTTCAGCTGAAGAAATAAAAAAACTCCGCGAAGCGACTTTTGCGCCGATGATTCAGTGTAAAGAAGCGCTGGTTCAAAGCGAAGGCGATTTCAAAAAAGCGGTTTCCTGGCTTAATGAAAAAGGCCTGACCAAAGCCGCGAGCAAGTCTGAAAGAATCACCGGCGCCGGCGTGATTGATTCTTACATTCACAACGGCAGCCAGATCGGCGTCCTTTTGGACATTCGTTGCGAAACTGATTTTGTCGCCAAAACCGATGAGTTCAAAAAACTTTCGCATGACCTTTGCCTCCAGATTGCTTCAATGAACCCTTCCTGGGTGTCAAAAGAAGACGTTCCCGAAGAAACCATCAGCGTTCAAAAAGCCGGGTGGGAAAAAGAGCTGGTTGAGGCGAAAAAACCGAAAGAAATGTTTGATAAAATAATTCAGGGAAAGCTTGAAGCTTTTTACAAAGAAAACTGCCTTTTGAATCAGGTTTTCATTAAAGACGAAGCCGGAACTTTGACTGTCGGCGAGCTGATTGCGCAAACCATCGCCAAAACCGGCGAAAACGTGAAAGTAGGGAAATTTGTGCGCTTTGCAATATGATTTGGGAAATTCTCCCGTTGGTTTTAATCTTTATCGGCTTCGGCGGCGCGCTGCTTTTTTTGGTTAAAAAATCCGAAACCATCACTGACGACAAAGTAAACAAAACTTTTGAAAGAATCAGGCTCGTCAGGTTTTTGAAGTATTTTTACCGCGAAAGAGTCAAGCCGAAGTTTCAGTCAAAAGAGGTTGAGGAAAAATCTCTTTTGTTCCTTGAAAAAGCTTTGCGCTGGCTGAGGGTTGTGACTTTGAAAACCGACAACTGGCTGACGAAAAAAATCGAACAGACAAAAGAGCTGAGGGCGCGTCCGGAAACCGACCCGCTTTACTGGATTTCCGTTAGAATTGACGCGCTGGAAAAAAGAATTGAAGAAGTGCTGGCGAAAAACAAAAGCCCGAAATTTGATCCTTTGAAAGAAGAACTGAAGCTGATAAAAAATAACAATGATTCTCTGGATGAGTGGCTGAAAATCGCCAAGTTTTATCTTGACAGCGGCAATTTGGCAGAGGCCAGAAGACTGATTGTCCGTTCCTGGACTGCCAGGCCGGGCGACGAAAAAACCCGGCTTTTGGTTGAAAGGTTTCATTTGAAAACCGAAGAAGATAAGCTAAAATCAGAGAGCCAGAAACAGAAGTGATTTTTGCTGGGATGGCGGAGCGGTCAATCGCAAGAGACTGTAAATCTCTCGCCCTTTGGGCTACGCAGGTTCGAATCCTGCTCCCAGCACTTTGACTCGTAGCTGGCGCGTTGCCAGTTTAACGTGAGCACCAGACGGCCCTATCGTCTAGCCCGGTCTAGGACATCGCCCTCTCACGGCGAAAACACGGGTTCGAATCCCGTTGGGGCTACAAAAGAGGTTTTAAGGAAGATTATTTCCAGAACGAAATTTCTGTTGACAATAGAAGAATAGGTGGTATAATATGATATACAACTGATATAAAACATTACCCCCTGCTCCGTCAGCTGACGGATATGGACTGGTAAAAGTGGAGTCACGATCCATGACGTTGAGGGCCAAAATGCCCTACGGAAGCTGAACCGTAAAACACAGCAAGCGGTGTCGTCCTTCGGCAAGCTCAGGATAAATTATCCTTCGATGAACCCAGGATAAATTAAGTTTGTACGAAGACACGCGGAGCCGACCAGAGAGCCATAATCTTTAATAGGATTGTGGAATGAGGATGGGACCGCGGGAGGTCTCTTTTTTCTTGTGGTGAACGTAGTTGAACCATAACCTCTCGTTCCTTGCTTGCTACTTTTGTAGTAATTGAGGAACGGGAGGTTTTTTTATTTACCCCGAGCGTAGTCGAAGGGTTTCCCGTAAAGGAGGAGCGATGCTTAAGATTCATCGCGCTTTCGGAGGGTCTGGTCCTCACAGACCAGACCCAGAAATGGTCCCTGTAGCTCAATGGCAGAGCGATCGCCTGTGAAGCGATTGGTTGCGGGTTCAAATCCCGTCAGGGACCCAAGGCGAATGCAAAGGTCATTTTTTGCCGCCAAACTTCCCAGCGAGAAGTTCGGCTGATATTGCTCCTTGCTCGCCCTCGGCAAGCTCGGGCACCATGCCCGCTCGTCGCAAAATCGCCCAAAAACGATCTTTGCATTCTTGCCGATAATACTTATTAAGAAGGTATGAGCTACAAAAACAAAAAACTGAAAAAGAGCAGATTTAATCAACTCAAAAGGTCGATTGGGTTGATTAAGATTGCTCTTTTGAAAAAAGTCAAAATTCTTTTGAGAATTCAAAAGATAATTCTCCCTGTCTTTCTCCAACTAAGATTTATGCCAAGAAAGGAGGCACCAATGTTAATTACAGAAAGGGTCACGGAATTGATTTTGAGGGTTGATCGTTTAGAGGGCAACCCCGACAGAAACAAGATTGGTGAAATAGTGGAAAGCCTGATAAGCCAAGAAGGCTTGGTGCGTTTTCTGGTTTTTGTCTGTCCCAAGTTTGATACCGCGGCTTTGCTTTCCGGGAAGCCTGAATACTATATGCCAATTAAGGCCGCGGCAGGAGATCTGTTTGAACCAAGAATCGCGAAACTCCTGGAGCTTAAAGATAAATTGATGAGGCTCGGGTTGCCAGCTGAGATTAATCTGGTCATTGGAGATAATGATGCAGAAGAGTATATTTTTCCGTTTCTGAAGGACCGGAATGTTGATTTGGAAAAACTAAAAAGCAGGCAAACGCTTTATCGTTTAAGCTTTGAGCGTCGAACCGAAAATGTCTCACTGGGTAAAGTGTGTGCTTGGAGTTTGGCAGAGGAGGGAATTGGTCTGGATCAAGCAGAGCCGAAAATCCCAGCTGATGCTTTTGACAAAGAGTTGTGTTTCTTCAGGCGGTTGTTTTCAAAGGCCGGACCCTACAGAGGAAAGTTGGAATTTACGGAAGAAGAGTTGAGAGAAATGGTGGTTCTGAAATACAGGCTTTATGGCGCTCAGGGAAAATTCTTGAAAGAGCTTAATGGGATTCTGTTGCAGACAGAAGGGCCTGGAGTTTGGTTGGAAAGGACACAAATGTTGAGGTGCACTGGTTCTGAAGCAGTTCCCGCCGTCTACCCATGGATTCGAAAAGAAGAGAAGATGGGTTGAAAATAAAAACTCCCGCTTTTTCGCGGGAGTTTTTATTTTTACTTCCGTGCCTTGTATTAATCAGTCTGGGACCTTGATTCTCACAAGGCACGGCGGTAAGGAGGATAATCCGCCGTGCTTTTTTTGAAAGAACTGATTTTGATTATAGCAAATTTCTCGGTTTTTTTCAGGCGCGAACCGGTTTTTGATGATATAATTTTTTAATCATGAATCCCGTTAGAAATTCAGCCATGAACCCCGTTAGAAATATTCACGGTGAAAGAGTGTCAAATAGTTCTACCATGAAATTTTTAAACAATAACAAAATAAGCCATTTTTACAGAATTTCTAAGGGGGTGAACAAACGAATCATTATTACTGAAGGCAAAGCCGCGTTTGACGCGGCGGAGCCGACTGTCGTCTTTGCGCTTGTGGATAAAGAATTAACTTTCTCAAATTTTTAACGGGATGAAATATTTAATCGCGTTTCCTTTTTTGCTTAATTTTGCCGCCTGGGTTTTGATTTTGTTTTTTGTCCCGGCGGCGAATTTTCCCTTTATCGTCAAATACAATATTTTTGTCGGTAAAGATATTTTTGACACCAAGCTTTCGCTTTTGAGCCTGCCGGCGCTGGGGTTGATTATCGCGCTAATCAATGGTATATTGGCTTTATCCTTGAAAAAAACCAGCAAAGAGTTTTCTTTAATGATTTCCGGAATCACCTGTTTTTTTGAAGCGTTGATTGTTTTGTACGCTTGGATAGCGATTTTCATCAACACTTACTAATAAACTGATCGCTAATTACTAATATGCAAGCTGTCGTAAAAATCAAAGGCCACCAGTATTTGGTTGGCGAAAAAAAGATTATCAAGGTTTCAAAGCTTAAAGCCGAGCCCGGCGCCAAGTTTGATTTCCAAGATGTTTTGGCGGTTTTCAATGACAAAGAGTTCAAGCTCGGCGATCCGGTTCTGGCGAAAGCTTCGGTTGAAGCAAAAGTTTTGCGTCAGATCCGGGCAAGAAAACTTACGGTTTTTAAATACGGTCCAAAAACCAGACGGCGAGTCAAGCGCGGGTTCAGGCCGGAATACACACAGCTGGAGATTGAGAAAATCATTTCCTGAAAAACCTCTGAAAAGAGGTTTTTCTTTTTATTGATGCCTGTTTGACGGGCAATTTTTTTCGTGGTTATATTTCTTTATCAAACAAAGAAAAGGAGGAAGAAATGGCTGATTTTTCATTCAGCGTCATTGACAGGGTGATGGTGCCGCAGGAAAAAACTCTCGGTTTCAGGATTACTGACGTCCAAGAAAACAAAAACGTCAGCGGTCCGATAATCAGGTCTTGGACAGTTATCTGGGACAAACCTTTGATTTCTGATGGTGGAGGGGCGCTTAGTATTTACGCGAAAGCTGAAGAATTCTCCGCGGCATATGTCGCGCAGGAGTTTGGGGTGGATATTTCAAGACTTTGCGCTTCGGTTGTTCTCAGAACCAACGAGGTTAATGTTTTCATCCAGTCCATGGACTGGAAAGTTGATCCTGATGACGATTATCTGATGAAGGTTTAAGGGGGTTAATAAACCAGAAAACGGACGGTAAAATACCGCCGTTTTTTGTTTGGAGTTTTGGATCTTGGATTTATTTAGCCTTCAACTTTGTTCAGGCTAACCCCGAGCCTGTCGAAGAGTTAGAAATTATCTCGCTACGCGAGATCTGGCACAGCCAGAGATATTAGCAATCAGGAATTACCGACGCGATTGAATCGCGTTGGCCAAGGTGTCTTCGTCGGCAAACTCAACTTCCGCGCCTCTTGGCAAACCCAGGCCCAAGCGGGTGATTTTCAAATGCTTGAACTGGTTGAAGATTTTTTCCAGCTCCATGGCAGTCAAGTCGCCTTCGGCCGTGTGGCTCAGGGCCAAAATGACTTCCCCCAGGTTTTTGTCGTTTTGAATCCGTTGACTCAGTTCTTTCAGTCTGATTTCGTGGCCGTTTCTGCCTGTCGATGAAAACAAGCCGCCAAGAACAAAATAAAGACCCGGATATTTTTTGGTTTTTTCGATTGAGATTAAGTCTGTTTCTTTTTCAACAACCGCCAGGGTTGTTTTGTCCCGGTTCGGATTCCGGCAAATTGAGCAGGTTGTTGGTTGTTCTTGTCCTGAGCTTGCCGAAGGATCAAAAACAAAAAAACACTGTTTGCAGACGGAAACCTTGTCAGCCAGATCTTTCAAAGCCATGGAAAAAGCGTAAACGTCTCTTTTCAAAAACCAAAACGCCAGCCGGTGCGCTTGGCGCGGCCCGATTCCCGGCACTTTGGAAAACAGCTCAATGAATTTTGTCAGCGGTCTTGGAAGCACGTGATTAAATTCTCAATTCTAAATTTTGCAATTTTTGCCCCTTCGGGACATCTCTTATAGGGAGACAATCAATTCACAATTATTTAATTCTCAAACATTTGAACATTGTTTCATTGAAAATTCAATGAAAATTGAGAATTGGAAATTGAAAATTGTCTTAAAACTCTTCGTTTTCAACCATGCCCAAACCCTGGCCTTCTTCCCTGGTCAGCTCCCTGAAGCTGGCGAACTGCTCGGAGAAATGGAAAGTCACTTTTCCGACTGGACCGTTTCTGTGTTTGGCAATAATCACGTCGGCAAGATTTTGCCGATCAGTTTCTTCTTTAATCTTGTCTTCACGGTAAATAAACATCACCACGTCAGCGTCTTGTTCAATTGAACCGGAATCCCTGAGATCGGAAAGGCGGGGGATTTGGTGGGTTCTTTGCTCAACCGCGCGGCTCAGCTGGGAAATCGCCAGAATCGGAATATTAAGCTCTCTGGCCAAGCCTTTTAAGCCGCGCGAGATTTCGGTCATTTGCTGGACAAGGTTGTCGCTTTTGGTCGTTGGGTGAATCAGCTGCAGGTAATCAACCACCAAAAGACCGAGGTTTGATTCTGCCTGCAAACGCCTGGCCATGGCGCGGATCTGGATGACGGTCGGCATGGCAATGTCAACAATATAAATCGGCGCTTCGTCAAGCTTGGCCATGGCTTCTTGTAAAAGGTCAAAATCGCTTGGTTCGCCTTTTTCAGACAGGTTGCCGGTTCTGATTTTCCAGAGGTCAACATTGGCTTCGGCGGCGACCAGCCGGTCAATAATCTGGTCTTTGGACATCTCAACGCTGAAAATGCCGACAGGGATTTTTTCTCTGGTGGCGGCGTTTCTGGCAATGTCTAAAGCCAGCGAGCTTTTGCCGATTGACGGCCGGGCCGCCAGGATTATCAAATCAGATTTTTGCAGTCCGGAAAGAATGTTGTCCAAAGACTTGAAGCCGGTGGTGACGCCGCGGAGTTTGCCCCGGTGGTGGTGGAGCTCTTCAATCCTTTCAAAAGCTTTTTTCAGGTCTTCGGAAATGTGCTGGAATCCCGGTCCGGCGGTTCTCTGGGAGATGCGGAAAATTTCCTGTTCCGCTTCGTCCAGAACTTCTTCAACATCTCTTTTTTCTTCCTGGGCGAGTTCGGAGATGCTGTAAGACGCGTTAATCAAATCGCGCAAAATTCTTTTTTTGTTGACGATTTTTCCGTAATGGTCAATGTGGCTTGAGGTCGGCACCAGGTTGACCAGCTCCGAAAGGTAACTGACGCCGCCGACTTCTTCAAGCTCATTTTTTTCTTTCAGGCGGCTTGAAACCGTTAAGATGTCAATCGGTTCGTTTCGGGAAAAAAGCTCAATCATCGCCCGGTAGATTTTTTGATGGCCCGGGCGGTAAAAATCTTCCGGAATCAAAACATCGGCCACTTTGGCGAGCGAGTTTTTGTCAATCATCACCGCGCCGAGAACTGACTGTTCGGCCTCAAGGTCTTGCGGCGGCAGTCTGCCGGCAAGGTTTTGCGGGTCTTTGTGTTTGTCTTTTGGCATCCGGGTTTGTTTAAAGCAATCGGGATAATCTTAATTTAGCAGCACCGGGGGATGTTTTTCAATCAAAACTGTGAGTTACTTGTGAATAACTCATCTCGCCGTAGCCAAATTTATTTGGACGAAGGCGGATTGATTTTCTGTTCATAACCTCGCCGTATCCGTCAGCTGACGGAAAAGGCGGGTGGTTTTTACGCACAACCAATTATAATCTTGTTATAACTTTTTTGTTCACGGGTGTGTTGTTGTACTTGATTGTTGTTGATTTCTGTGGCACAATATCAATAATGGTAAGAGAAAGGAGGCACCATGCGGCCGTCAACAGAATTTTGGCGGGAGGTAACTTGGGCTATTGTTTTTTTAGCCCTGATTGTGATCCTAGATCGCGCCGGTGATTTCCTGATAAGGATTTATCTCGGCGTTTGATCACAAAAGGATTTTGCTTATTGCAAAGTCCTTTTTTTATATACTTTTTGGCCTTGGCTTGAGTCCTGAATCTCAAATCCCAAAGACTCGATTTTTTTCCTGAACTCGTCTGATTTAGCGAAGTTTTTTTCTTTCCTGGCTTTTTCTCTTTGTTCAAGCAGGAGCTTGATGTTTTCAGGAACGTTTTTCAGCTCTTGTTTTGGCGCGATTTCGTCAAGTTTCAAGCCGAGCACCCGGTCAAAATCAAGAAGCAAAGATTTTTTTTCGTCGTCTGAAAACCGGTTGTCTTTAAGGACTTTCCAGGCGATTGCCAAAGCTTTTGGCAGGTTGAAGTCTTCGGCAAGGGCTTTGCCAAACTCTGTTTTTTCTTTTTCACTGCCTTCGGATTTGGTTTTTTGGGGCTTTGTCGGGGCTTTCAGGTTGGCGATTTTTTCTCTCATTTCTTGCAAGCCCGCTTGTGCGTTTTTTAAAGCTTCCCAGGTGAAGTTTTGTTTTGAACGGTAATGCGCCGTCAGAAAAAAATAGCGCAAAGACATTGGCTCAAAGCCTTTGTCAACAACCTCCTGAAGGCTGTAGGCGGTGCCTTCGGACTTTGCCATTTTTTTGTTCTCAACTAAAAGATGTTCGTTGTGCAGCCAGTAGTTGACGAATTTTTTGCCGTTGGTTGCTTCTGACTGGGTAATCTCATTGGTGTGGTGGATTGGAATATGCTCAATGCCGCCCATATGAAGGTCAAGCGTTTCGCCGAGCAAAGCTTTTGACATGGCCGAGCATTCAATATGCCAGCCGGGAAAGCCGATGCCTGATTCAACCTGCTTTGAATGAAAAGGCGAAGGCCAGGTCTGCAAAGCGTTTTTGTGAACGCCGGTTTTGAAAAACCAAAGGGCAAAGTCTGCCGGGTTTTTCTTTTGCGGGTCGGAGATCTCGCCTTTGCCGGCGTCTTTGATGATTTTTTCCAGTTTTTGCTTTGAGAGTTTTGTGTAGTCCGGAAACTTTTCCACCTCAAAATAAACCGCCAGGTCAGTTTCATAAGCAAAACCTTTGTCAATCAGGGTTTTGACCATGGCTATCATCTGTTTGACGTACTGCGTTGCCCTTGGCTTAAAATCAGGCTCAAGCAGGTTGATGGCTTTGGTGTCAGCCTCAAACTGGTCAATGTATTTTTGAGCAATGGCGTCTGGAGACAAACCTTCTCTTTTGGCGCCTTTTTCCATTCTGTCTTCACCCTGATCTGCCAGACCAATCGTGTCTCCAGTTAAGTGACCGACGTCAGTGTAGTTTCTGACGTGGTTTGTTTCAAATCCGAAATACTTGAAAGTTCGCACAATCAAATCCCCCATGGTCAGTCCGCGGAGATTGCCAATATGCTGGGTCCAATAGACAGTCGGGCCGCAATGATAAAAACGCAGCTTGTTCGGTTCAAGCGGAGCAAACTCTTCAACTTTTTTTGAAAGCGTGTTGTAAAGCCTAATATTCATTTTTACGGAAAACTGATTAAATCCACCTTTTTCTTTTCAAAAACCAGTAAAGCAGTCCGCAGGCTAAACCCATGAATCCCAGAACTATCCACCAGTCGCCTGGCTGGCCGATGACCGGCGTGAACTGGGTGTTGATTTGGAATAAAGTGCCGATGATGGTGACCGGCGCCAGAAAAAACGCCAGCCAGGAAAGAATCTTTGTCACTTCGTCAAGCTTGGTTGAAAGCATTGAGCTGTTGGTCGTTTCCAGGCTTTCCAGAGTGTCTTTCTGGTTTTCCACCCAGTCAATCGCGTCCATGTAGTTTTCCAGAATTCTTTTGAAATGGAAAGATTTGTTGCCGGAATAAACAGCGCCTTGCTCTTCAGCCAGGTCTTTCAGGGCGCCGTGGACCGGCTTCATGATTCTTCTGAAATCAAGCACGTCCCGTTTGGTCTGCGAGATCTGCCTGATCATTTCTTTTTCCTTGTTTTTGAAGATGCCCTCAGAGATTTGGTTGATTTTTTTGTCGATATGCGCCAGCTCGCGATTGGCGTAATTGAAAAGCTCTTCAAAAATAATTTCCAAAGCTTCAGCCGAGGTTTTACCCAAAACTTTGCTCCGGAAGCCTTCCAGGTTTTCGGTTTTCTTAAAAAGGTCGTCAAGCGGCTCGCAGCTGGAGTATCTGATGGTCGCCAGGGCGTTTTCTTTGATTAAAAAATCAATCTCAATCGGCATTGAGGTTTTTTTGGACTGGTTGTAAACCGGGAAGCGGATGACCAGAAAAATAAAATCATTGAATTTTTCCAGTTTTTGCCTTGAAAGCTGGATTTTAATCTCTTCTTCAAGGGCGGGCGAAACGTCAAAGAACTGTTTCAGCTCTTTTAAGTCCGGTTCTTTCGGATGGTTAATGTCAAGCCAGGTGGTCTTGTCTTTTATTGTGCGCATAGCCAAATTTAGCTAATAACTAATATTATAGTACGGCGGGGTTGTTTAGGGAATACGTTAGCAGTCTTGCCTTGACACTGCTAATTTTTTTGATAAGATAATTTAATTACTTGTGGTGAGCGAAATCGAACCATGCAACAACGGCAAAAAGAAATTCTTTCCATTTTAATCGAGGATTACGTCAAAGAAGCAAAGCCAATTTCTTCCGGTTTTTTGGTCAGGCGGCACCAGCTTGATTACAGCCCGGCGACTGTCCGGAATGAGCTCGCCGAGCTTCTGGACAACGGCTATCTGAAAAAGATTTATTTTTCTTCGGGCAATGTTCCGACAAACAAAGCCTATCGCTTGGTGGTTGAAGAGGCCTTGAACGAGCCGGACAAGCAGCCACAGAAAAAGCACCAGGAACTTTCATCTTTGCCGGAAGCCGTTTCTTTTTTGGCGAAAGAGTTCGGGTCTTTGACGGCGGGCGTGGACAGCGAATTCAATTTTTTTCTTGACGGCGTTGACGAGCTTTTCGGCCAGCCTGATTTTTTCACCCGCGACCATTATTTGCTTTTGGGCGGATTGGTTGAATGCCTGCAAGAGCTGAAAAAAGATTTTTTCCGAAAAAGAGGCAATGCCATTTTTGTCGGCAAAGAAAATCCGTTTTGGAACGGGTCTGACGAATTGAGTTGGTTTTTCGGTTCAGCCAGGAAAGCGTCGTTTTCGATTGTCGCCATCGGTCCGACAAGGATGCCATACAAGAAAAACTGGAAGATTTTCTGCGAAGTTTTGAACGAGTTTTAATTAAGATAAACGGGTCATTCATGGACAGGCAAAACGAAAACAAGAAACAGGAAAAAACCGAAAACGCTTCAAGCGAGCTTTTGAACTGCCAGAAAGAAAGGGACGAGTATCTGGCCGGCTGGCAAAGGGCGCGGGCTGATTTGATTAACTTCAAAAAAGAAGAAACCGAACGGCTCAGGCAGATCGTGATGTTTGCCAACGAAAACCTGATTCTGGACTTAACTTACATTTTGGACAGCTTTTCCTTGATTGAAAACAGCTTGCAAGGCGAACACGAAAGTTTAAAGCCGTTTTTGCTTCTGAAGTCGCAGCTGGAAAACGCTTTGAAGCAAAAAGGATTGGAAAGGCTGAAAACCGCCAAAGGCGACGATTTTAATCCTGAACTCCACGAGGCTGTTGAAGTCGAAGAAAGCCGGGAAGAAAAGCCGCACCAGATTCTTGAAGTGATTTCCGAAGGCTATCGTTTGAACGGCAAATTAATCCGTCCGGCAAGAGTCAAAGTCAGCAAATAAATCAATTAAGAAAATAAGTAATCCCGACGTTTACAGTCGGGACTCCGACCGAAGCGTCGGAGTTAAGTAATATAAAATTAAATCAAAAATATGGCAAAAATTTTAGGCATTGATTTGGGTACGACAAACTCAGCGATGGCGATTACTGAAGGCGGCCAGCCAAGAGTTTTGGAAAATAAAGAAGGTTCCAGGCTGACGCCGTCAGTCGTGGCCATCTCAAAAACCGGCGAGCGTCTGGTTGGTGTCACTGCCAAAAGGCAGGGCGTGGTTAACCCGCAGAACACGATTTTTTCCGTCAAAAGGCTGATTGGCCGGCGGGTGACTGACCCGGTTATTGAACACGACCAAGAGCTTTTACCTTACGAAATCCGCGGCTCAAGCTCGGGCGGCGTTGAGGTCAAGATGGGCGAAAAAAACTACAAGCCGGAAGAGATTTCCGCCATGGTTTTGATGAAGCTCAAACAAGACGCCGAAGACAAACTAGGCGAAAAAATTGAAGAAGCGATTGTCACTTGCCCGGCTTATTTTGACGACTCGCAAAGAGCCGCGACCAAAGCCGCGGGTGAGATTGCCGGCTTTAAGGTCAAGCGGGTTTTGCCCGAACCGACAGCGGCAGCCCTGGCTTATGGCTTTAATAAAAGAAAAGGCGGCAAAGTCCTGGTTTATGATTTTGGCGGCGGCACGTTTGACATTTCGGTTTTGGAAATGGGCGACGACGTCATTGAAGTTAAAGGCATTGGCGGCGACACTCATCTTGGCGGCGACGACCTTGACCAGAAAATCATCGGCCACATTATCTCCGAATACAAAAAACAGGAAGGCATTGATCTGGCCAAAGACAATCTGGCTTTGCAAAGGCTGAAAGAAGTCAGCGAGCGGGCAAAGCACGAGCTTTCAACCGTGTTTGAAACGGAAATCAACCTGCCGTTCGTCACCTCGGATTCTTCAGGACCGAAACATCTTTTGATGAAGTTCACCCGGACCGCGCTTGAAGATTTGGTCAGGGATTATGTTGAGCGGTCAATCGAGCTGGTGGATGAGACTTTGAAAGAAGCAAAAATCAAAAAAGAAGAGATTGACGAAATTATTCTTGTCGGCGGTCAAACAAGGATGCCGTTGATTCAGGAAGCCGTCAAAAAATATTTCGGCAAAGAACCGCATAAAGACATCAATCCGGACGAGGTCGTGGCCATTGGCGCGGCGGTTGAGGCCGGCATTTTGCAGGGCGAGGTCAGGGATGTTTTATTGCTTGACGCCACGCCGTTGAGTTTTGGCATTGAGACTTTGGGCGGCGTCACGACGGTGATGATTCAAAAAAACACGACGATTCCGACCGCCAGAACAGAGATTTTTTCCACGGCTTCCGACAACCAGACTTCGGTTGAGGTCCATGTTTTGCAGGGCGAACGGCCAATGGCGCAAGATAACAAGAGCCTGGGCAGGTTTATTCTTGACGGCATTCCGCCGTCGCCGCGGGGCATTCCTCAGGTTGAGGTCAGTTTTGACATTGACGCCAACGGCATTCTTTCAGTGGCGGCCCAGGACAAAGCCACCGGCAAAAAACAATCCATCAGAATTGAAGGTTCAACAAATCTTTCCCGCGAAGACATTGAAAGAATGAAAAAAGAAGCCGAGCTTCACCAGGAAGAAGACAAAAAGAAAAAAGAATCAAGCGAAGCCAAAAATCTGGCGGAAAACCTTGTTTACCAGACGGAAAAGTCTTTGAAAGACTGGGGCGACAAGATTCCATCTGAACAAAAAGACAAATTGACCAAAAAACTTGAGTCTTTGAAATCAGTCAAAGAGAGCAGTGATTTTGAGACCATCAAACGCGAAACCCAGGAGCTTTCAACTTTGCTTCAGGAAATCGGCAAACAGATGTACAGCCCAAAGCCTGATTCTGACAAAAAGCCGGAAAATCCTGAAGAGCCGAAACAAGAAAACAGTTAAAACCCATCATTCCGACAGTTCCGGCATGCTATAATGTTTTAACTATGTTTGACACGCAAACCAGGAATAAAATCATTGAGATTAGCGATCCGGTTTCAAGAAATCTTTTTTTGAAAAAAGCGCTTCTTTTCGCCCTTAATCTGGCAACAAGCGTTCTGGTCTCGATTTATATCCTGAAGCTGATAAATCCGGCCAATGGTTATTCTCGGATTGATCAAGGCGTGATGCTTGGTTTGGCAGTTGTCTGGCTTTGCTTTTATCTGGTTTCGGCGGCTGTTTTTTCTTTGGCTGAGTTTGGCGCGGTTGCTTTGCTCGGTTTTGGCGTTGTTTTCTGGCCGTTTTCAAAACACCTTGGATTGGTTGAGTTTCTGGCTTTCTGGACGATTGGAATGATTTTTATTTTTTCCGCCAGACAGGCAAGCAAGAGCGCGATTGAAAACTCAATCAAACTGAAGCCGGTCCAGATCCTTGGCGTCAGCCTGCTGAAGTTTATTTTTATCCTGAGCCTTTTGCTTTCTTTGAGCTTTTGGTCAGTCAGGTTTGGTTCCGGCTTTAACCTGAAAACTTCTGACGTTGAGTCAATCACCGCGGGCTTTGGGGTTTTTTATTCCGGCTACAGCGCCAAAACAACTGTCGGCGAGATGATTGATAAATTCACGGAAAAACAAACTTCGGGTTTGATAAATAACCTTTTACCCTCGGGCTTTGAGAGCGTTGTTAAAGACACAGTAAAGCTTGAAGCGAGAAACAGCGTTTTGGCGCAGATCTCAGATCTTGTCGGCAGGAAAGTTTCCGCTAAAGAAACTTTTGCCGGCGTTCTTCATTCCTGGGCTGACGCTTATTACAAAAATCTCCCGGAAAACACCAGGCGGCTCGCCGATTTTATTGTTTTGCTGGCGGTTTTTGTGTTCTGGTTCGGAATTTTCCAGCTTTTCAGCTTTGTCTTTTATGGAGTTTTCTGGCTGGTTTTGCAAACACTTTTGCTTTTGAAGATAATCAAGATTGGTACGGTGACAGTGGAAAAGGAAACACTCACAATTTAACAAGTTTCAAGATTCAATTCTCAAAGTTTCGTTGAAAACTATGTCAAAGGATTTTTATAAAATACTCGGCGTTTCAGAAAACGCTTCACCGGAAGAAATAAAAAAAGCTTACCGGGCTTTGGCGCACCAGTATCATCCGGACAAGTCTTCGGGCAACGAAGCCAAGTTCAAGGAAATCAACGAAGCTTACCAAACGCTTTCTGACGCTTCAAAAAAACAGCAGTACGATACGATGCGGCGTTTCGGCGGCGGCTATGCCGGTTCAGGTTCCGGCGGATTTGCTTACGACCCGTTCGGTTTTTCGAGCGGCGGTTTTTCCTGGCAAGGCGGCTTGGATGATCTTTTATCAGAGTTTTTCGGCGGCATGGCCGGATTTTCCACCAGAGCCGGCACCCGGACAAGAACCCAGCCAAAACAAGTGATTACCGTGACCATGCAAGGTCCGAAAGGCATCACGGTTTCTATTGAGATTGCCGGCGCGAAAAACCTTCCGGAAAAAGCCAAAAAAATCATTGAAGAGTTCGGCCGGAGTCTTTTTAAAGAACTGGATTAGCTTTTTAAAAGTAAAATATCCCCCGCATTTTGCGGGGGATATTTGTCAGAAGAGCATGAAAAACGGGTCTTTGTCTGTCAAATCCATAATTGCCCTACTCCAGCCAAGGGCGTTTCCTTTCGGGATTGCCGGAAGGATGCGTAGTTTGTCTTTGACCGCGGTAAATTTGCCCAGGCCGATCTGGTGGATTTTCCGTATGGTCGGGATAATCAGCGCGGCGCAGGAGTGGTTGAGCAAGATCTCAGCTTCAGCCTTGTCTGTGACAAACTGAAACTCCGGCGTTTCTGGCAAGCGGATATCCAATAATCTTGAACGATATTCGTTCAGGAAGACGTTTTTTATTTCTTCCGCCTGTTCGTCGCTTGTTGCGATTATCAGAATTTTTCGCATAAAAGCCTCCTTTGTTTGTGGTCTTATTTATACCGCAGTTCTTATTTAACGTCAATTCGCAAGTTGTTGAAGCGGGGATTGTTTATTTGTGAAGACCGGATAAAAAACAAACCTGCTCCGACTTTACGTCGGAGCAGTTGCCGGTTCTCTTAATATTCGAGAACCTTTCCGTTGTGAGCGATTTTCTTGACGCTTTCCGGGAGTGTTTCTCCTCTGGGAACAGCCGGATATATGAATGCTCCCCCAGCATATCTGGCCAGAAAGTTCGGCCAGAGTTCATTGATGATGTCGAGGCTGGCGATTATCATTCCATATTCCGGGTTATCGACGTCTTTTTCTGCCTGGACGTTGTTGGCGGCCATGGTGATTTCAAAATCTCCCGGGATTCGCTCTTCTATGAGCCTTGTGTTGACTGCCTGCTTGAGAGCTTCCGCTATTTTTGCGGCAACCTCAATATCCAGGGCGGCAATCAAAACTTTCACCACATTTGTTTCTGACATTGTTCCTCCTTGATTGGATTGTCATTCTTGAGATTGATAATCTATACCACAGCGGCATCACCCAGTCAAATTTGCGGTAATTGAACAACTAACTGTTTGTTGCTAAACTGCTTTTGTGAATGGATCCCACACTTACAAAAGACTAGTCTTCTTCGAATATGAATATTGAAACATACTTNGGGATGGATATTCTTCTTGTCATTATGGTTGTCGGGTTTGTTTTGCTGGCCTTGATTTTCGGGTTCGTGGTTTTTCTTTTGTCCAGAAAAAAGCAGGACGACCAGATGCAAAATCAGTCAATCAAAGAACTGCGCGACTCGGTGTCTGGCATGCAGATTCAGATGATGGAACACCTGGCGTCGCAGATTAATGCTATGCGCTCAAGCCTGGAAAATCAGTCGTCAGCCGTGACTAAAGAAGCCAGGATTTTCAATGAAGGCATTGTCCAGATGCGCGAAGCTCTGAAACAGGTCCACGAAAAAGTGGAAACCGTGACGACTTTCCAAGAAATCTTCAAATCACCGAAATTAAGAGGCAACTGGGGCGAAGCCTCGCTGGAGCATTTGCTTTCGCAGTACTATCCGAAAGAGCTCTATGAACTGCAAAAAATGTTTTCGTCGGGTGAACGGGCGGACGCGTGTTTCAAGCTGCCTGACGGCAAGCTGATTGCGATTGATTCCAAGTTCCCTTTGGAAAATTTTTCCAAACTCAACGATTCCCAAATCGATTCTGAAAAAGAATCCATCCAGAAAAGTTTTATTTCGGACGTCAAAGCGAGGATTGACGAGATCGCGACAAAATACATTCTGCCTTCGGAAAACACATTGGATTACGCGATTATGTACGTGCCGGCCGAAGCGGTTTATTACGCGATTGTCAATCCGGCAACCAAAACTTCAAAAGACGATTTGATTTCTTACGCCTGGTCCAAAAAAGTGATTATTTCTTCACCGAACCTGTTTTATCTGACGTTAAAAACCATTGAGCACTGGTTCAGGGACGTTCAGGTTTCAAAGCAGACCCAGGAGATTTTGAAGCGTTTTGAAAAAATCAGGAAAGACAGCGAAAAGCTTGGCGAAGATTTTCGGGTTTTGGGCAAACATATCAACAATGCCCAGACAGCCTATGGCACCTCGGAAAAGCGGCTTGGCCT
>LCKC01000008.1 GCA_001001185.1 Parcubacteria group bacterium GW2011_GWB1_45_10
TTCCGGCACTTACACTGGCAACGGCTCCTTAAATTTGACTCTTAACGGCGGCAACTCCCAGACCTATACCTTGCCGTCAGTTTCTTCAGCAACTTATTTCGAACTGCTTTACAAAGATAGTTCAGGCATTATTAATCCAACTTCAGCTGGTTCTTACACCTACAGTTTTGGCATAGTTCCTTCCGGGGTGACGATTTACGGGATGGGGGTTCAACTTCATATATCGCATCGTTACGTGCCGCCGGCTTGCGGGGGACTGCCGGCGACCGGCGAACTGACCTCCGTGGTTTTTGACACGACTAACTCGGATTCAATCAAGCCGAACTACAACTCTTTTATGTGGAAAGGCAGTCTGAACGCCGGCAACGGCCGGGTCAGATTCCAGCTGGCAACCTCAAACAGCCCATCCGGCCCGTGGAACTTTTACGGCAGCTCTGATAACGGCGTGACCTGTTCTTCCGGAGCCTGGTATGATGCCGGCGCTCCGTCAACGCCGGTGGAAGTTTATTGCGCCGGCCAGTATCACAACAACCAGCGTTATTTCAAATATAAAGTTCAGCTTTGTTCAAATACTGACTGCATTGCTTCGGGGACCATCAGTCCGCAGGTCAATGATATTGTTGTTAACTGGAGCCCTTGATATGAAATTACAGAAAGGCTTTTCTTTGCTTGAGATTTTAATTTATGTCGCGATTATCTCGGTCATCACCCTGACGATTGGCACGGTTTTTGTTTCTTTAAACCGGGGACAGAGCAAAGTTGACGTGAAAAACGAAGTCAACAGCAATGTTCTTT
Organism: Parcubacteria group bacterium GW2011_GWB1_45_10; assembly: GCA_001001185.1. Taxonomy (GTDB): domain Bacteria; phylum Patescibacteriota; class Minisyncoccia; order UBA6257; family Brennerbacteraceae; genus UBA10122. The sequence goes on from LCKC01000008.1 coordinate 796, forward strand.
TCGCTTTGGAAAAACTCAAGCAGGATTTTTTGGCGGCGACGGCGGTCACCGTGCCGGCCTCGGCCGGCGCCACTTCAACGACATTGGGTCTGACAATCTCCAGCTCAACCACGACTTACTGTGTCATTACCGGCAGATTGCGTCGGGCAACCTCGGGCGCGGCCTGCGACGCGAGTGCTCAAGCTGTCACTTCCGACAAAGTGATTGTTGATTCTTTGAACTTTATCCGTCTGGAAAACACCAACACCGTGCTTTCCAAAACCGTTGTCAGCGTCCAGACAACCATCACCGCCAGCTTTAACAGCGTCAGCCCCGACCAGCAGTACACCGAAACAAAACAAACCACGTCTTCTTTGCGTTAAACTTATGCGATTATTTAAACTCAAATCCGGCCTGGCAACGATTCCGACGATTCTGGTTTTAAGCTTTATCATCATCGCCTTAGCAACGGGCCTGGCGGCTTTGACTTTCACCGAAGTTTCGACAATCATGACCCAGCAGCTTTCAAACAAAGCCGTGCTTTACGCGGAAACCGGCGCCCGCGACGCTCTAGTCAGGATTGCCCGAAACAAAAACTACACCTGCGCAACAACAGATTGTTATTCTTTGAACATGGTCGTCAATGGCTGTACCACGGACGAAGGCTGTGCTAAAATCAGCGTTTCTGCCGGCGTCGGCACGTCCGGCGACCCGAAAATTATCACTGCCAAAGGCATTGCCAAAACCAATGTCAGAAAAATTGAAGTTAGGGTTGTTTTTGACGCTTCGGAAAACGGCGAGATTGTCTCAACCATCTGGAGCGAACTGAGCGACTAAAATTTTAAATAAAAATCTCCAAATTTATACACTGTGGACCTGCGGGACACTGTGGACCTGCGGGGAGTCGCACCCCGGACTCTTCCATGCCATGGAAGTGTGTTACTGCTATACCACAGGCCCTGATTCAAAAAACGGGTTGTTTCCGATTTTATCATCAAAAGCCTTTTATCTCAATGATTTTTTGCTAAAATAGGTCAGTCTGCCCCTGTAGTTTAATGGACAGAATAGGAGTTTCCTAAACTCTTGATCCAGGTTCGATTCCTGGCAGGGGTACTAAGTCGTCTGCCGGAAAGATTGGTGGGGTGCCAGACCGCCGCCTTCGGCGGGGCTCCGCTCAAAGCGGTAGGTGGTTGAGTTAATTGGAAGAGTGGCTGAGTGGTTGAAAGCGCGGCTCTCGAAAAGCCGTAAGGGAGAAATCCCTTCGTGGGTTCAAATCCCACCTCTTCCNCCTGCCGGCAGGCAGGCGAACTCGCCAACACCGCTAATCTTTGTTCAGGCAGGCCTGCGCCTGGCTGGACAAAGCTTTGTTGTCTGCCTCTTTTCGGATGTTAGAAGTATCAAAGTCATAAACGCAAAAACGCGGCTAAACTTAGCCGCGTTTTTAAGTGCGTGTTTCAATAGATGATGCCCTTGGCCCGGAGAATCGGGGTCTTCGGGAACTTTCTTTTGACGTTCAAGATGAAAGTCTCTTTGTTTTTCGTGTTTTCTTCGCTTTCCGGCGTCAGAGTTTCATATTCAGTCGCTTCGAGATTTGACGGCCGGGTTTTGCTTTTTTCCCCTTGTTTGAGAAAAAGTGCCAGAGATTTTCCCGGCACAATCACACAAGGGAAGCCGGAAAAACCCAAAACCCAATACCAGCCCAAGGGTTTGACCTTAATACGGACATTCATCAAAACCTCCTTTCTTTACCTATGTTTAACTGGTTTTTTCAAAAAAAGCAAACAAAAAATCGCGTTTCTCCAGAGCGCGATTTTTTTTTATGTTCTTTTGATTTTTTTCGCTTTTTGTTTTTCCCGCGTGGCGGTGCGGGCTTTGTTCAAAAGATTGTCAATGATTCTTTCTTCCCAGGGCAGGTTTTCCAAAAGCTCGGCTGCCAAAACATCAATCGCGACAAAGCGGTGGTGTTTCGGATTTCTTATTTCTCCGTTGATGACTGGATAACAAGAAATCGTTTTGCTGTTCTTGACTCTGAGAAACGACAACTCTCTTTTTTTCCGCCTGACTCTGACCAGAAGCGCGTTCTGATTGACGTGTTTCAGCAGAATGTGCCGGCGCGAAGAAAAAAGAGATTTTGGAATAATGGCGCGGCCGCGGGAAAATGAGACAAACTCAACCAGCTCGCACCTTTGAAACACCTGGGTTTGTTCAAGTGTTTCAAGTCGGATTTCATGAAGCGCTAGCGCCTGCCAGATTTCCATCAAAGCCTCCTTTCAAAAGATTTGACTAATTAAAGCACAGGTTATTTTCAAAGGCAACAAAAAATCCGGGTGAAAAGGTGTTTTTGACTTTGGGATTAATTCGTGGTATAATATAAGGATACGTATGAAAAATCTGCAAAAAAATTTGCTTGTTTTTATTTTCGTTTTAACCTTTATTTTGTCGGGAGCTTTGGCTGCTTTTGCTTATTCTTACAACCACAACTCCGGCAGTTTTTCGAGTTTTCCGAAATCCGGGGCTTTGCGGCTGTATTTTTCCGGGCCGGCAAACGTTAAAATTACGCTTTCGCACGGCACGAGCACCAGTATCCTGACAACCCAAGGCGGCCGGCAGTTTTTTGACACCGGCATCTATGTTTTCAAAAACTCAAGCCTGAACTATTTAGTTCAAGATTCTGACGGCCAAGCAGTCGGCTGGATTCCAATGTCGTCTTCAAAAAAATGCGGCTCGGGTTTAATCGGCGGCAACAACGAAAGGTTTGCCATTGTTGACGTTTCCTCAATTTACAACTGGGTCAAAAGCTTTGGCGAACCAGTCGCGTCATCGCAGTGCTGGGGCGACTCGCCGGAATGGGCAGGGGATCTGGATTTCAATGATTACTTTATGTTTTATTCTTACACGCCGGTGCCGCCGACCGTGGACATCAAGGTCAATAACTCTGACAGCCAGATTTTTCTGTCAAGCCCGGCAAGCTACGCGCTTTCCTGGACAAGCGCGAATGCGGATACCTGCTCTGCTTACAGTTCCTGGACCGGCACAAAATCGCCAAATGGCAGAAAGTCTTATTCTTCGGTTTTGTCCGGCAGCTATACTTATTCAATTACTTGTTCAAACGAAGTTGGTTCGGCGACTGATTCGGTTTCCGTGAGCATCGGCCAGGTGTTTCTGTCTTTGGCCAAGCAGGCGCGCGACCCCTTGAGCCTTGACTGGTCTTTCCAGGAAAACATTTATACTAATCCGGCAAAAGAGATTGAGTTTTCTCTTTCAGTTTCAAACCCAAGCGGGTTTGAAGCAAAAAACGTAAAAATAAAAGACCCGATGCCAAGGGGTTTGAAATATATTTCCGGTTCGGCGAGTGTTGACGGTTTTTCCGTGCCTGATTCAATTATCAGCTCGGGCTATAATCTCGGCACTCTTTTCTCCGGCCAGACAAAAGTGGTCAAGTTCAGAGCCAGGCTCCAGGACAACAGTTATTTTTCCCAGTCCTTGACCCAGCTTGTAAACACCGCTTCAGTCAGAGCAGACAACGCTTCCCAGGTTCAGGACACCGCCATTGTTTACGCGGTCAAGCAAGGCCAGGTTTTGGGTGCCGCCACCGTGGATACTGGCGCTGACTCAACCACCCTGGCAATTCTTTTCACCGGACTTTCCGGCGCCTTGTCTCTTTCAGGCTTCCAGATTTCAAGACGGATTTACTGGAAAAAGAGGATAAAGGAAGCTCGGGCGAGCGGAGAATAAATTTTTACCAAATAAAGGTTTTTCTGAAATATGTCTTATCTAACGATCGTTAGATAAGACATATTTTTATGGACAATCACAGAATTTTTTGGTTAACATTGACCGAAGAACGCTTTTGTGTTAAGATAAAAGAAAGAAAGGAGGTGGCCAGATGAAAAAAATTTATTTGGCTGCGTTTGTTTTAATTGTTTTGACTGTGGTTTTGGCTGCCTGCGCGAATAATCAAACGCCAGCAGTCCAGGCCCAGCTCGCGCCGGGAAATCCTGATTATGACCGGATTTACCAGCTTGGGCTTTCAGCCGGCCAGGCTATGGCGCCAACTCCGATTCCAGCTTTGTGCCCAGCAGTTGATATCGTGGCTTGCCAGTCATATGTCAGCCAGGCATTGAGCCAGGTTGTTTATGACAAAACAACCTGCGCCCAGGTTCTGGACGAAAGTCTGGCTGCTTGGAGCAGCGGGTTGGTCAGTGTTTGTTCCGGCGCCGGCTACGCGCCAATGAACCACGACACGGCGATGGCGTTTGTCCAGGCAGAGGGGTATCAATGTTATATTCCACAGACGGTAACGCCCAGACCGCCGAAAAAAGATCCGGAATGTTCTGGAAACTGTGAGCCGGTTGAGCCGCCGTGCGAAGACTGTACAATAATCACCAATCCGGGCGATTAAAACAAACGAAAGCGAGCCGGAAAGCTCGCTTCTCGCCCAGAAAAAACTTTTCCATTAAACAAAAAAGCTTTTTCTGTCCGGGAAAAATTTATTTTATGAAAAAATCAAATCTTTTTTTAATCAGTTTATTTGCCGCAGCTTTGTTTCTGGGAAGCTTTGGTTTGGCCCAGGCTGCGGTCTGCGTTAACTGCGAATCAATTGACAAGCCGACTCTGCAGATGAAAAACCGCACCCAAAACATCAATGCCTGGGTGACCGGCAGTTTGAGCGCCAGCCATAACGATAACCTTGGTTTTTTGGTTTATTATCGCAACTCCGGCGCCACTGCCGGGTTGAACGGTAAAGTCAGAGTCGTGTTTCCGAAAAACTCGCAAAGCTCACCCTTGTCAGTCAGGGGAGAAGTTGACTGGGACGGCGGCGGGCCGAAAACCGGGTATGGCTCAGTGATTTTTTCCGGCAGCCAAGCGGCGAAACTGGTTTTTGAGTCGCAGGCCAGGTTTTACAAAAACAGCGCCACCAACTACACCCTGGTGCCAGTAACCGTGCTTGAGTCTGGCAACGAAAGAATCGTTGAGATTGACGTTGGCACGCTTGACGCGCTTTGCGAAGACCAGTCCCAAGTTTATTTTTTCGCCAACCTGATTCAAGACCAGCAAATCAATCTGCCGACCGTTGACATTAAAGCCAACGGTTCAGACGGGCCGGTTTCTTTATCGGCTTTGGCAAACTACACCTTAACCTGGACAAGCGCGAACGCGACGAGCTGTTCAGCTTCAAACTCCTGGTCAGGTTCAAAATCAACTTACGGCTCAGAAGCTTATTCAAGCATGAGCAACGGCAGTTATACTTATTCAATCAGTTGTTCAAACGCAAACGGCTCGGCGTCAGACTCAGTCATAGTCAATGTCAGCCAGAGCAATCTTTATCCGACAGTTGATTTGAAAGTCAATGGTTCTGACAGTTCAATCAGTTTAAACTCTCCGGCTTATTACACTTTATCCTGGACAAGCGCGAACGCCAGCTCCTGTTACGCTTCAAACTACTGGTCCGGCTCAAAAAATCTTTCCGGCTCCGAGTCGCAGTCAAACATCGGCAACGGCACTTATACATACTCAATCAGCTGTTCAAACTCTTACGGCTCGGCTTCTGACTCAGTGATTGTTTATGTCGGCTCAACCAATTATCAAAGTTCACTTTCTTTGTCAAAGCTCGCCCGCGACCCGAACATCACTGTTTCAAACGTTTATTATGAAACTCTTTATCTGATTCCCGGGAGAGAAGCCGAGTTTTCTTTGACGATTGCCAATGGCTACAGCTATCAGGCAATCAATGTTTTTTTGCAGGAGTTTTTACCTTCGGGGTTAATTTATGTTTCCGGCTCAACCATGGTTGACGGCATTGTCTCAAGCGACAGCCTGACAACTTCCGGACTTTATCTCGGCACTCTTTTCTCCGGCCAGACAAAAGTGGTCAAGTTCAGAGCCAGGCTTCAGGACAATAGTTATTTTTCCCAGTCTTTGACCCAGCTGACAAATACCGCTTCAGTCAGAGCTGACAATGCTTCCCAGGTTCAGGACACCGCGATTGTTTATGCGGTCAAGCAAGGCCAGGTTTTGGGTGCCGCCACCGTGGACACTGGCGCTGACTCAACCACTCTGGCAGTTATCCTGACCGGCCTTTCCAGCGCCTTGTCTCTTTCAGGCTTCCAGATTTCAAGACGGATTTACTGGAAAAAGAGGATAAGGGAAGCCAGAATCAGCTGATAACTGTTTACATTTATAACTGATGATATAATCAGTTATTAGTTTTTAAGTTTCTTTATGATTGAGTTTTTTTCCGGCTTGGTCGCGGTTTTAATGTGGCTGCCGTTCAGTTTTTTGGCTTTGGTTCAGGGTGTTTACCTGAATGTTTTTGACCGCGACGTTTACTTGGCACAGGTGAGCGAGCCGGGAATTGTTTTTTCTTTCAAGCAGGCAGAGCTTCTCGGACTAAACCCCAGAGAAGTTTTTTTGAACCTGCTTGACGAACTCAAACCAGGCTACCTTCGGGTGATTGCTTACTGGGACAGGATTGAGTCGGAAAAAGACCGCTATAATTTTTCCGAGCTTGATTTTCAGCTCATTGAAGCTGAGAAAAGAAAGATTAAAACCACTTTGGTTGTCGGCGAAAAAGTGCCGCGCTGGCCCGAGTGCCATTATCCAAACTGGTTTTCAGGGCTTGATTCGCAAGCAGAAAAGCAGAAACAAACAACCGAGTATCTTGAGCTTTTAATCAACCGCTATGAAAATACTCTCGGCCTGGAACTTTGGCAGCTGGAAAACGAGCCATTCCTTGATTTTGGCGAATGCCCAAAGGTTGACACGGATTTTTTCAAACAAAAACTCAGCCTTTTGAAAGGTTTGAGCAGCAAACCAGTCATGGTGACGGCTTCCGGCGAGCTTGATTCCTGGCTGCGGGCTTTTGTTTACGGCGACCAGATTGGTTTTTCAATTTACCGCCGGTTTTTCGTTTCTTTACCGAAGTTCAGGTTTGGGCTTGACTATCCTTTGCCGCCGCGTTTTTACAAGATTAAATCAGAGTTTTTCCGGATTTTTTTCAAAAAACCGGTGATGGTCACAGAGTTCCAGCTTGAGCCCTGGCTGCAAAAAACCCTTAAAGACGCGAGTCTTGAAGATCAGTTCAAAGAGCTGAGTTTTGAAAAATTTGGACGGCAGGTTGATTACGCCCAAAAAACCGGCATTAAAAGGATTTATTTTTGGGGAAGCGAATGGTGGTGGTATTTGAAGCAAAATAACCATCCCGAATTTTTGGACTATGTCAGAAAAAATATTTTCTTACTTTAAAAGAATTTCTTCCCGGACGCTCAACCGGCTGGTTTTTCTTGGGCTGGCTTTGGTCGGTATCGTGATTTTCCTGTTCCTTTTTTGGTACGCCGACCTTGATAAAGTTTTTTCCATCGTCAAATCCTTGCCAGTTTTAGGATTTTTGGCAATCTTGAGTTTCATTTTCGTGATTTTCGGCATTGCCGCCTGGCGTTGGCAGATTATTCTTCGGGGGTATGGTTATGAGCAAAACTTTTTCAAGCTTTTGAGTTTGGTTTTTCGGTCGGCAATGATTTCTTTGATTTTCCCGTCGTTTGAGATTTCCGGAGAAACTTTTAAAGCTTTCCGGCTTAAACAACGGGAAGTTTCCACGCCGGCGTCGTTCGCGTCCGTGTTTTTTGATTATTTCATGGTTCTTTTGACCAATATCTTTTTCGGCATCTGTCTTTTGTTTTTTGTGATTTTTAACGGCTTTCGCCAAAACTCTCTGGCGTTTCCGGTTTTGGGTTTGGTTCTGGCGGGCGCGTCTTTGTTTTTCATTTTCAACAAGTTTTTCAAAAGAGGCTGGTTTTCCCAGCTGATTATTCAGTCAAGCCCGGTGGTTTATTACGCCGACGAAAAAACTCTTGAAGACATCAAGCTTTTTGATTTCGGCATTTCTTTTTTCCTTAAAGAGTCGAAAAAATATCTGTTTCAGGGATTTTTGGTTTCTTTTGTCGGTTTTCTTTGGGAGCTGGCGCAGGTTTTTTTCGTACTTTTGTTTTTGGGCGTCCGGCCGGATTTTTTGACGGTCGTCATTTATTATTTGGCCATCAATTTCTTCAACAGCGTGCCGGTTTTCGGCGGTGTTGGTTTTGGCGAAGCCGGCGCGTTTTTGGCCGGCGCGTCTTTGGGCATACCTGATTCAACCAGCTTGTCGCTGGTTTTGCTTCTGCGTTTGAAGCAGCTGGAAATAATCGCCATCGGCGGTTGGCTTTTCATTCAGGACGGTATTTTCAACTCGCGCCAAAAAGTTATCGGGAAAAGTTAAAAAACAGAAACTTGAAGGTTTTAATCAGGATAACCAGGTCCAGAGCCAGCGACCGGTGTTTTAAGTAATAAAGGTCGTATTCCAGCTTGTTTTCCGCGTCTTTGATTGAGGCGCCATAAGGGTAATTAATCTGGGCCCAGCCAGTCAAACCGGGCTTGATTAAATGCCTCAAGGAATAAAGAGGAATCTCTTCTTCAAGTTTTTTGACAAACTCCGGCCGTTCCGGTCTTGGGCCGACAAAAAACATCTCGCCTTTGAAAATGTTTATCAGCTGCGGCAGTTCATCAAGATGGTTTTGACGGATGATTTTTCCCAAAGGCGTGATTCTCGGGTCGTTCGGTTCTGACCATTTTGGCCCGTCTTTTTCCGCATCAAAGACCATGGTTCTGAATTTGTAAGCTTCAAAGCTTGAACCGTTCAGCCCGACCCGGCGCTGTTTGAAAAAAATCGGCCCGGGCGAAAACAGTTTCATCAAAACAAAGATTAAAAGCCAAACCGGCAGACCGACAATCATCAAAAACAAAGCCGTCAGCCTTTGGCTGGGGTTCTTGAAACTTTTTTCTTCGATTTGGTTGAGCAGGCTCAAGTCAAACTCTTCAAGATAGATTTTTTTCAGGCGTTTTTCAAAAAAGGTTTCCGGTTTGAAGATCTCAATTTTCAAGGCGGCGGCTTTTTTGTAAAATTTTTGTCCCAGGGACAAGCCGCTTTTCGGAGGCAGGTCAAGAACAATGATTTTGATTTTTTCTTCTTTGACGGTTTTTTCGAAAAGAGACAGGTCTTTGGCAAACTCTTCTTCCAGCTCCAATATTTCAAAACCGAAGTTTTTTGATTCCTGCCCCAGTTTTTCGGAAAACCTGCCGCCGGGATTTTTTACGAGCACCATGATTTTTTCCGACAGTTTTTTGATGATTAAGCCTTCAAGAATCATTCTGGAAGCGATGAACAAAGCGCTGAAAAAACCGAAAAACAAAATCAAGCTGCCGCGCGGCGTGACGTTCGGATAAAATCTTGAGAAAAAATAAAAGAAAACCACGGAAGCGAAAAAGAAAATCACCAAAGCCGTCAAGCCCGGAAAAAGCCAGTCGGTTTTTCTTTCTTCGTAAAGCCCCATGGAAAAGAAAATCAAAAGGCCGAGACAAAAGACCAGGGCAAAAGCAAAAACCTGCCAGGCCAGAGAAAACTCGTGCCACTGGATAAGGTAAACCAGAAAAAAGCTCAGCCAGAAGCACAGGCTGTCGCTCAAAAGGTTAACGAGTTTTTTGAACATTTTCTTCAGTATATAGTATCAGGTTTTTGCGAAAATCCTTGTCTATTTTTCAGAAACAAAAATCGCTTTTTCTACGCCAAACTCCCCAGCGCGGAGTTTGGCTGGTATTGCTCCTCGCTCGTCCCGCTTTGCGGGACACCCTGCCCGCTCGTCGCAAAACCTCGAAAAAACAATTTTTGTTTTTTTAATAATTATAGAATTTGAGTCACTCTGTTTTTTAGTTCTCGGAGCCTTAAAAAGCTTAGTCCCAGCTCTCTGAAAGTGGGTTGGGTTTTTAAGGCGAGAGAACAGTGCCGCGGTTTGCCGCTGGGGAGTAAACAGCGCCTGCGCGCTGTTTACTCTGATTCCGCGAAGTGGAAATTGCTGATGTTGCGCGAAGCGAAAACAGCAATAGGTGGAAATGGCGACGAGCCGGTAGAAAAAACAGAGCGGCTCAAAGTCTTCGCGCCAGCACCAGGCCGAAAACATTATCCGCGCCACTCTGTTTCAGGGTTTTGCCGGCTTCCAAAAGCGTGGCGCCGGTGGCGCAAACATCATCAACCACAAGAATATCTTTGTGCCTGAACTCAAGCGGATTTTTCGGAGCAAAAGAGTTTTTAATGTTTTCCAGCCTTTGTTCTTTGGTTTGCAGGCTCATCATTGGCGGGCGATGTTTTTTTCTTTCCAGAGTTTCAACCAGCTTGAATCCGGTTTTTGCCGCCAGGTTTTGCGCCAAAACGCGCGACTGGTTAAAGCCGCGCCAGCGCTCTTTTTTGGGGGAAAGCGGGATAAAACTAATAATGGTTTTTTCCTTATCCAGCTTTGTTTTTTCAAAAATCTTTTCAAAATACTTGAAAATAATCCTTGATAAAACTTCACCGATCTCTTCGCTAAAGCCGTATTTGAAGCGCCAGATTAAAGGCTTTAAAACAGAATCTTCATAGTTGCCGGCCGCGCCCAGCCAGCGCAAAGCGGTTTTGTGTTTTGAACAGGCTTGCCACGCCGTAGCCTCCGGCGTAGCGCGGGCTTGCCGCGCCGCGTTTCTTTTTTCGCCAAGCTGAGGCAAAGGAGGGGATTTTTTATTGCAGGCGGGGCAAAAAACCCAGTCGTTTAAAAAGATCTTTTTTTGACAGTCAAAACAAAGCCAGCCTAACGGGTTTGAACTTTCGTTTTTAGGCTGAAAACAGCTTTCGCATTTAACCGGAAAAAACAGATCAAGCAGCGGCTTTAAAATTGTTAATTCCATGTATATAATTAGTTATCATGTCCGAGATTAATTTTAATACCCTTGGCTCAAAACTCAAAGCCTTTGATTTAAAAGGTTTTTTTGAAGCCGCCAGAGGACTTTTGTTTCCTTTCAGTTCGGTTTTGGGGATTGACATCGGCACGACGACGATTAAAGCGGTTGAGCTGGTCAAAGAAGACGGCGCGATTTCTTTGAAAAACTATGGCATCATGGAAAATTTCGGCCATCTTGAGCGGGATAACGCCGCGATTCAGAGCTCAAGCCTGAAAATCGTTGACGAGATGACGGCGATGCTTTTGAAAGAGCTTTTGAAGCAAATGGGACCGACAGTCAAAGAAGCGGTTTTTTCTTTGCCGGCTTTTTCTTCTTTTGTGACGGTCATGGACTTGCCGGGCGTTGACGAAAAAGAGTTCGCCCAGGCAATTCCTTATGAAGCCAGGCAGTATGTGCCGATTCCTTTGAGCGAGGTTGTTTTGGATTGGAAAATCCTGTCTCCGCTCCCGGGTTCTTTGCCGAACCGGACCCAGGTGCTTTTGATTGCCGTGTCGCAGGATGTGGTTAACAAGTATTACCGGATTGCCGAACTCGCCGGCTTGAAGCTCAAAGCTTTGGAGCTGGAATCGGTTTCGGCGGCCCGCGCCGTAGTTTCAAGCGATCCGACAACGACGGTTGTCGTTGATGTCGGTTCCCGGGCGACGAGCATTTCCGTTGTTGATGAAAAAGACGTCAGAATGACTCACGACATTGACACTGCCGGCAATGACCTGACGATGGCGATTGCCCGGGGCATGAATCTTTCGCCGATTAAAGCCGAAGAAATAAAAAAGAACTACGGGATTTTGGCGACCAAAGACCACCAATACCTGCCGAGCCTTTTGACGCCCTTGCTTGATTTGATTATTTCCGAAATTCAGAAAACCATGAAGCGTTACGCCGACAAAAACCGGCGGGAAGTCAAAAAAGCCGTGCTTTGCGGCGGCGGTGTGTTGCCTCCGGGAATCAGGGAGTATTTTGAAAGGGAGCTGAAAATGAAGACCGAGCTAGGCAATCCTTTTGCCAAAGTTTCTTACCCAACGTCGCTGGAGCCGGTTCTAAAATCAATCAATTCGCAGTTTTCGTCCTGCGTCGGCGTGGCTTTGAAGCTTTTCAAATAAAAACCGGCTCTGGCAAAGACTTTCCCCGCGGCTTTGTGCTAAAATTAAAGTTATTCAAGGTTGCCAAAACTTTCGCGGACGGTATAATATTAATAACAAACCATGGCAGTTCAAACCCAGACCAGAAGATTAATGAGCTCGAGCTTTGCTTCGCCGAAAAACTTTGTTTTTGGCAGTCTGGCATTCTTGCTCGTGTCTCTGGCGCTTTATTTGTTTTTGTCCGGTTATTCAAAACTGACGGAATCAAGGATTGCGGCGACCGACCGGGAAATTCAGGACATTGTCGCGTCAATTTCGCTTGAAGAGGTTGAAAAAGTGATTACCCTGGACGCCCAGATTCGCGGTTTGAAAAAACTTTTGCCGGCGCACTTGTTTATTTCGTCGGTCTTTGACTTTTTGGAAAACAACACCAATCCGAAAATCGCTTTCAAGTCTTTGAAAGTCTCTTTGCAGAACAACACCATCAGTCTTGAAGGCGCCGCCAATGACCTGGAAGAAATCAGCATCCAGTCCGCGGCGTTCAAGCAGAATCCGGACGTTAGAGACGTGATTTTGAAAGACGTCAGTAATGTCGGCAACAGCTACAACTTTAAGCTTGACCTTTTGTTTTCCAGAAGTTTGATTTTAATAAAATAATCGCATGAATCCCGTTAGAAATAATCTTAATTTTTTAAATATGTCATTAGCAAGTTGCGCCACAACTTTACTCGGTCGTTCAATTAAATCGTTCAACCGGAACTTCTAACGGGATGAAAAATTCTTTTCAAGTTTTTTCTTCTTTCTTCTTTTCAATTTTGATTATTTTTGCCGGAGTTTTTGTTTTGTTTAATCTGGCTTTGGGCGAATGGCGAAAAGTCGGCGAAGCGAGAATTCAGCTGGCGGAGAGGCAGGCGACGGTTCAAAGACTGAACGAGATGATTCAAAAGTTCAGGGAACAGCTGGCGCTGTTTGATAATCTGAACCAGCAAGTGGCTTCAATTGACAGCGCCTTGCCGTCGTCTTTGAGGATTCCGGAGCTTTTGGTCAGTCTGGAAGCGATTGCCGAAGCAAACAGTGTTTTGATAAAACATATTTCTTTCACGGTGATTGAACCAAGCTCGCAGTCCGGCACCAGCGAAACCGGTTTTCAGAATTTCGCCGCGACGACTTCAAGAAAAGACACTGAACCGTATCCGGTGACAATCTCCATGGACGCTTCGGGAAACTATCTTTCCGCCAAAGGATTTTTGCAGGGGATTGAACAGGAACTGAGATTGCTTGACATTAAGAGTTTTGATTTCATGCCGGTGAAGACCGAAGTTGCCAGAGGAGGCGACCAGTCCGGTCTGACCTTTAACATGAAACTCGGCCTTGACGCCTACTCAATTAAAAAACCGCAGTTTACTCTGCCTTAAAAATAAATAATTTTCATGGAAGCAACACCTTTGCCTCAAAACATGCAGTCAACCGGTACGCCGTCAATGCCGCAGCCGCCGTCAATGCCTCAACCTTCAGTCCCAGCTCCCCAGCCAGCTCAGCAACCGGCGCAAAAGCCAAGTCCCCGGCCACAAACGCGAAGTGTGGCAACTCCCCAGGCGTCGTTTATCTGGGTCGCTCTTTTCTTTGTCGCTTTGGTTGTTTTTATGGTCGCTTACTTTGTTTTCACCAAGCCGGACACTGGCCCGGCCTCTTTGATTTTTGGCAGAATTTTTCCCGCGGAATCAGGTTTGATTAAACTGCAGGCAGTTGACCTTGACGTTGACAGCATTATCAACCACCCGGTTTTCAGCCGTTTAAGGGAAAAAGGCCCGTTGCCGATTGTCATTCCGCCGTTGGGAAAACCAAATCCATTTTTGTAATTTGAAATAATGACTGGATTTAATCTTGTTGAGCAACTGGCCAGCCAAGGATTGTTGACTAAAATCCAGGCCGCCGCTTTGGAAAAAGAAGCCAAAACCCGGGGAGTCAACCCGGAGGATTTGGTTTATGAGCAGAAACTTGCTCCCGAAGAAAAAATCATTGAGCTGAAAAGCCAATTTTTCAAGCTGCCGATAAAATCTTTCGGCGATTCAGAAGCGATTCCAAGAGAGATTATGCTCTTGATTCCGTTTGAGTCGTCCCGCCACTACGAGATGCTGGCTTTTGCCAAAGAAAAAGGCGCTTTGCACGTCGGCATGATTCACCCGGAGCAAAACGAAGCTCAAAGCGCGCTGAAGTTCATTGCCCAAGGTCTGGGGCTGGATTTAAAAATATTTTTAATCTCGAAAAAAGATTTTGAACGTTTGAGAAAAGGCTACACCAGTTTCGGCGAAGAGGTCGCTTCAAGCTTGCAGGCTCTGAAAAAACAGGCGGAGAGCGTTTCCAAAGCATATGTCGGCGCGAAAAAAGCGATTAACCTTGACGAAGCCATGGCTGCCGGCCGGGAAGAAGCGCCGATTATCAAGATTGTTTCGGATATTTTGAAAAACGCGATTGTCCAAAGGTCTTCAGACATTCACATTGAGCCGGAAAAAACGCGGTTGCGCGTCAGATACCGGATTGACGGCGATTTGTTTTCGGTTTTGTTCCTGCCCCAGGAAATTCACCAGGCGATTTTGACGAGAATCAAGATTTTGTGCGACATGAAGATTGACGAAACCCGGTCGCCGCAAGACGGCCGATTCAGCGCTTTTGTTGAAGGCCGGCAGATTGATTTCCGTGTTTCAACCTTTCCGACCCAGAACGGCGAAAAAGCCGCCATCAGAATTCTTGACCCGAACACGGGTTTGAAAAATCTGGAAGACCTGGGCTTGTCGCAATGGAACATGGAGATTATCAAAAAGAACATCAAAAAGCCGTTCGGCATGGTTTTGGTGACTGGCCCGACCGGGTCGGGCAAAACCACGACTCTTTACGCGGTCCTGCAGATTTTGAACCAGGACACGGCCAACATCGTCACCTTGGAAGATCCGGTTGAGTATTTCATTGACGGCATTAACCAGTCCCAGGTGATTCCTGAAATTGGTTATGATTTTGCTTCGGGGTTGCGGAGCATTTTAAGGCAAGACCCGAATGTGATTATGGTCGGCGAAATCAGAGATAAAGAGACCGCGGATCTGGCAACGCACGCGGCTTTGACCGGCCACATTGTTCTTTCCACACTGCACACCAACAACGCTCTGGGCTCGATTCCAAGACTTCTTGACCTTGGCGTCCAGAAGTTTTTGATGCCGTCAACTTTGAACATTATTATCGCCCAAAGGCTGGTCCGGCGCCTTTGCTCGGACTGCAAAAAACAGATTCAGGCGTCGCCGGAGATTTCCAAGATTATTGAAGAATCGCTTTTGTCTTTGCCCGAAGAGCTGAAAAAGCAGCTGCCTTACAAAAAGCCGTTTGTGATTTTTGATTACGGCGACACCGAGTGTAAAACCTGCAAAAACAAAAGGACTTTGGGTCGGGTCGGCATTTACGAAGTTTTCCAGATGACGGCTGGCGCGGAAAAAATCATTTTGTCGGGCGGCGGCGAAGCCGACCTTTTGCAGGAAGCCAAGAACCAGAAAATGATAAACTTGAGGCAGGAAGCGATTCTCCATCTACTTGAAGGCTCGGTCCACTTTTCGGAAATTTTGCGTGAAACCGCGTAAATTATAGAAATTAGAATCTAGAAAATAGAATTGAAGAAACTTGTCCCGTACTAAATTTTGGCTTTTTCTTGAATCGCCAAGAGAAAAGGGGGATAATTAAGGATAAACAATTAAAATTAAATTTTTGTGATTTGCGAGAATAAAGTTTCGCGATTGCCAAAATTTTAGTAACGGGATGGCACAAGACTACAAAACAAAGATGGGGCAGTATCTGGAACTGGCGAAATCCCAAGGGGCTTCAGACCTTCATCTTGGCGTCGGCAAAAAACCGACTTTGAGAATTGACGGCACGTTGCTGCAGCTGGCGAAAGAACCGATTTTGGTTAAAGAAGACCTTGACGGCTTTATTGACGTTTTATTGAGCCCGGAGCAGAGAAAGATTTTTATTGATCAGAAAGAAATAGACTTTGGTTTTACTTTTGAAGAAAAAATTAGGTGCCGCGCCAATGCCTACACTCAAAAAAGCCTGATTTCCATTGCCATCAGACTGATTGCCATGGATGTCCGGGGGATTGAAGAGTTGAGCCTGCCGCCGATTCTTCACGAATTCACCAAGCTTTCCCAGGGTTTTTTCCTGGTTGTCGGCCCGGCTGGTCACGGCAAATCAACAACTTTGGCGGCGATTGTCGACGAGATAAACCACAAGCGCTTTGACCATATCATCACCGTGGAAGACCCGATTGAGTATTTGTTCAGCCCGGACCGGTCTTTGATTGACCAAAGAGAGGTCGGCGTGGACACGGTTTCTTTCAATAAAGCTTTGCGTTCGGTTTTGAGACAGGATCCGGACGTGATTATGATTGGCGAAATGAGAGACCCGGAAAGCATTTCCATTGCTTTGACGGCGGCGGAAACCGGGCATTTGGTTTTTTCCACGCTGCACACCAACAACACTTCCCAGACAATTGACAGAATCATTGACAGCTTTCCTTCCGGCCAGCAGGGTCAGATTCGGTCCCAGCTGGCTTCAACTCTGGTCGGCATTATGTCGCAGAGGCTGATTCCAAGGATTGAAGGCGGCCGGGTGCCGGCGGCGGAGATTATGTTTGCCAACGCCGCGGTCAGAAACCTGATTCGCGAAGACAAAACTTACCAGATTGATTTGGTGATTGAAACTTCTTCCGAAGACGGCATGATTTCTTTGAACCGTTCTCTGGCAACGTTGGTCAAGAAGCGCGAGATTACTCAGGAAAACGCTTATCTTTATTCTTTGAATCCGACTGAGTTGAAAAATCTTTTGTCCGGCTCAAGCCAGCTCGGGCTTTAACGGATGTTATAATGAAACAATGAATCCCGTTAGAAGTAATCTTAATTTTTTAAATATGTCATTAGCAAGTTACGCCACAACTTTACTCGGTCGTTCAATTAAATCGTTCAACCGGAACTTCTAACGGGATGAAGTTTTCTTACAGCGCAAAAAATGACAAAGGCGAGCTGAAATCAGGCACGGTTGAGGCTTTTTCCGAAGAAGCGGCGATTGACGTTCTGCAGAAAGCCGGCCTGGCGATTCTCAAATTCGAAAGGAAAAAAGAAGACAGTTTTTCCGAAAAAGTTGTTTTTGGTCTGAACCGGGTTAACCTCAAAGAAGTGGCGATTTTCACCCGCCAGCTGGCGACTTTGTTTGAAGCCCAGGTTTCAATTACCGAATCTTTGCAAACGGTTTACAATCAGACAACCCAGCCGGTTTTAAAAGCCGCGGTTTATGACGTTTATTCCGACATTGAAGCCGGCATGTCTTTTTCCGACGCTCTCTCAAAACACACTTATATTTTTTCCTCTTTTTACGTCAATATGGCCAGGGCCGCGGAAATGACCGGGCGTCTGGATTCGGCGCTCAACTATCTGGCGGATTATTACGACAGCCAGGCGGTCATAAACAGCAAAATCAAAAATGCGATGATTTATCCGATTTTTTTGCTCGGGCTTTTCGGCGTCGTCATTGCGATTATGGTGACCGTTGTCATTCCCCAGCTGGGCAGCGTCATTCTTGAAAGCGGCATTGCTTTTAGTGAACTGCCGTTGATGACTCAGATTCTTTTTTCCACCGGCACTTTCGTCCAGAGCCACTACCTGATTATCATTGCTTTCATTATCGGCGTTCTTTTTCTTTTGTACCGATACTTCAGCTCTGAAGAAGGCCAGATGCTCATGGGAACGATTCTTTTGAATATGCCGATTCTCGGCGGCTTTTTGAAAAAAGTTTTTGTCAGCCGGTTTGCGGAAACTTTCAGCGTGCTTTTGAGAGGTAATATTCCGGTTGCCCAGGCTTTGGAAATTTCCGCGGACGTTGTCGGCAGTCCCTATTACCAGGAAGCGATTTACGAAGTTGCCCGGGGCGTCCGGCAGGGCGAAAACATCTCTGACTTGCTGGATCAGTACCCGGAGTATTTCCCGGCTTTGGTCAATCAGATGATTGCTGTCGGCGAAAAAACCGGCAAACTTGACGAGCTTTTGTCAAAGCTTTCAAAGTTCTACGCCCGTGAAGTTGAAAACCTGGTCAACAGCCTGACAGAGATAATTCAGCCGGTTTTAATCGTGCTTTTGGGAGTTTTGGTCGGCGGCCTGATTGCCGCGGTGATTCTGCCGATTTACCAGATTGCCCAGCAGTTTTAATTTATTAAGATATGATAAAATAAATAATATGAAAAAAGCATTTACAGGGTTTACCCTCATTGAACTTTTGGTTGTGATTACGGTTATCGGGCTTTTGTCGGCGATGGTTTTGGTCGGTTTGTCAGGCGTCCGGGCCCAGGGCCGGGACACCAGGAGAGTCGCGGACTTAAGAAACACTCAGAACGCGCTTGAGATTTATTTCAACAAGGAAAACGCTTATCCGACGCAAGCCGACTGGGTCAGTTTGGAAACCGAACTGGTCTCCGCGGATATCGGCGTCAAAAGAATTCCCAGAGATCCATTGAGCCCAAGATACACCTACGAATACTCGGCTTCGGCTGACCGCTTGCACTATGTTTTGAAAGCCACGCTTGAAGGCGCGGACAACTCGGCTTTGCGCGATGACGTTGACGGTTCGGTTTACGGTCTTGATTGCGCCGACCCGTCTTACTGCATTGAGCTTTAATCTAACTGACAACCGACGACTAACGACTGACAACCAGAACTGGGCTTTAGCAGTTTAAGTTTCCAGCTTGTTTTTGTTGTTAGTCGCAGGTTGTAAAGTTGTTAGTTAAATCCATGTTTTATCTTTTTTCTTTCTTAATCGGCTTGGCCATCGGCAGTTTCATCAATGTTTTGGTTTTTCGTCTTGATTTGAAAAAAGACGCGGAGCTGAATCTGGGCAAAGCTTTATCCGGCCGGTCGTTTTGCGATTCGTGCCGCAAGACTTTGCAATGGTATGAACTGATTCCGCTTTTGAGTTTTCTCTGGCAAAAAGGCCGGTGCCGAAATTGCGGCGCAAAAATTCCTTGGCAGTATCCGCTGGTGGAGTTTTTGGCCGGGCTCAGTTTTGTTTTGGTTTTTTGGCGCTTGTCGCAATTTTCTTTTTTGACCTTCGCTTTCCCGGGCGTGGTTTTTTATTATTTTGTCGCCATTTGGTGGCTGATTGTTTCCGCCATGCTCGCGATTTCGGTTTTTGATTTTAAATACTACTTGATTCCGGACTTTCTTCTGTATTTTTTGGTTTTTCTCGCTTTGGCTTTGAATATTTTTTATTTTTTGGCGCCGGTGCTGGAATCTCAAACCGGTCTTTATTTTTCCGGCTATCTGGTTTATTTGATGGGCGCTGATAACTGGCCGGTGCGCCTGGGTGTTGGCGCGGTTTTTGGCGCCGCGGTCATTGGCCTGGCTTATTTGATGTCTTCTGGCAAAGGCATGGGATTGGGCGACGTAATCTTGCTTTTTGCCTTGGGTTTGATTTTCGGCTGGCCGGACATCTTCGCTTTGGTTCTTTTTTCTTTTGTCATCGGCAGCTTAATCAGCCTTGGGCTGGTTTATTCCAAAAAAAAGACCATGAAGCAGATTGTGCCGTTCGCGCCGTTTGTTTTTCTGGGGCTTATGACTTTGTTTTTGTTTGGTGATAAAATAGTTCAGGCCTACTTGAATTTATTCCCAGCGATTTTTCTTTGAGCTTAAATGGCTAAACATTCATTATTCATTATTCATAATTCAGGTCTGGAAGACTCGCCGCGCCGAAGTCCAGCTAAGGCTGGACGAAGGCTGGGGCAGACCGTCATTGAGATGCTGGTGATTTTTTCAGTGACAACCTTGTTTTTGGGCATTGTTCTGACTTTCAACCGGACCGCCAAAAATCAGAACGACCTTTTTCAGTTCACCGACAAATTTGTTCTGGACATCAGGAAAGTTCAGGACCTGGCCTATCTCAGCCAGCAGTACAATGGCAGCGACGCGACCTACGCGGGCGTTGTCCCTTGCGGTTACGGAATTTTGTTTGACGAAGTGAAGAAAGACAGATACACGGTTTTTGCGGCTTTTAATCCCGACTGTTCAAAAATCCAGCAGGGCAGTTACACTTCGGTGCCGATAGAAACCAGTACTTTGCCGTCTTTGGTCAGGTTCATCCAGTTCAGTTCAAACCCGGTGATTTTCGTGCCGCCTTACCCAAGAAGTTTGTTTTTCCCGTCTTCAGAATCAATGACCATTCGTTTAAGCCTTTCCGGCCCGCAAACAGTTTTCCGCGATATTTTAATCAATAAAGCCGGTCAGATAAGCCGCGTCATCACAGAACAATGACGCGCAATTTCCAATAAATTTTCAATGATTCAAACTCCAGACAAATCTTTTTAAATGAAAATTGTTAAACTGATAATTCAATGAAAATTAAAAATTTTAAGCGTGGCTTTACCCTGATTGAGCTTTTGATTGCCGCGACTTTGGTGATGATTGTTTTCGGCAGCATCTTGTCTCTGGTCAATTACAGCATTTACGCCACCACTTATATTCAGAACAACCTGATTGCTTCTTTTCTGGCGCAGGAAGGCGTTGAACTGGTTATCAGGAAAAGAAGCGAAAACTGGGTTTTGGGCAAAGCTTTTGACAATGGTTTATTGTC
>LCKC01000009.1 GCA_001001185.1 Parcubacteria group bacterium GW2011_GWB1_45_10
AAAAAATTGCCACACTCGGCTTAATTTTATGATGACCCCGAAACAAAAAAAGCAGCGGCAAGAGGTATTAACCACCGCTCATCATGACCACGAAAAAGGACTCAATTTTTTCGCGTTTTTCAAGACGCACGACCGCGAAACCAGCCAAGATTTGGTGCAAAACACTTTCATGAAAACATGGAGTTATCTTGTCAAAGGCGGCAAGATTGATATCATGAAAGCTTTTCTTTATCACGTCTTAAACGACCTCATCGTGGACGAATACCGGAAGCGCAAAACAACCTCGCTTGACCTTCTTCTTGAAAAAGGCTTTGAACCGAGCATCAACCATTCCGAACGGATTCTAAACATTTTTGACGGAAAAACAGCGCTCCTTCTGATTCAACGCCTGCCTGAAACATATAAAAAAGTGATGCGCATGAAATATGTGCAGGGCCTGTCGCTTAAAGAAATATCTCTGATTACCGGGCAAACAAAAAACTCTGTTGCTGTGCAAACACATCGGGGACTCGGGAAGCTTAAGTTGTTATACGGCCAAACATAAAAATCATTGCGGAATCACCTAGTTTTCTTGATTATGAAAACAGCCTCCATCGCGTAGGCTGTTTGGGTTTTTTCTGATTCTAGCGAACTTGTCGACTGAGCGGGATACGAGAATCGAACTCGCCCTTCGTCCTTGGCAAGGACGCGTACTACCGATATACTAATCCCGCTTGGGTTTTATCATACTATTCAAAAACGAATTATTCAACTTTATAATTTCCGAATAAAAAGCTAAAATACGATTAATGAATCCCACACTTAACCAAAGACCAGTCTTCTTCGAATATGAATATTGAAACACGCTTAAACAGCTTAACTTCCAGCAAGAGTCTGTCCGGGCTGTCTTGGCTTATTAAAACACGAAGACGAATTCATATTCCGTCTTTGTTAAGTGTGGGATGAACTCTGTCATTCTTTTAATTTTAGACGGCTGGGGCATCGGCAAAAAAAATCAGGGCAACCCCGTGGCGCAGACGCAAACGCCGACGTTTGATTGGCTCAAAAGCAACTTCCCGCATTTCGGCTTGCAAGCTTCGGGGATTGCGGTTGGCCTGCCTTGGGGCGACCCGGGATCTTCAGAGATCGGCCATCAGGCTTTGGGAACCGGCAGAATCACCTACCAAAACTACCCAAAAATCACCATGGCCATCAGAGACGGCTCGTTTTTCCAAAACTCGATTCTTGCCCAGATTAAAAACCAGACATCAAACAGCCAGTCAAAACTGCATTTAATCGGCCTGCTTTCCAGCGTCAAAACCAATGCCGCGATTGAACACCTGGAAGCGATTTTGAAGTTCGCCAAAGACAGCGGCATTAAAAACGTTTTGCTGCACCTGATTCTTGACGGCAAAGAAACCCTGCCGAAAGAAGCTTTGAAATTGATTGCCAGCCTGGAAAATACTCTGAAAACTTCAGCCGTCGGCAGGATCGCGAGCTTAAGCGGAAGATATTATTCCATGGACACCAATGAATACTGGGAAAGGACGCAGAAATCTTTTGAACTTCTTGTCAAAGGAACAAGAATCAAGCCCGACTGGAAAACCAGCCTTGAAGAAACCTTTGCCAAAAACCTGACCGAAGAGTTTTTGGAGCCATGCTTGATCGGAGCTCCGGAAGAAAAAGAAAGCTTGATTATCAAAGACAATGACGCGGTTCTTTTTTTCAACTTCCGCGAAGAAGGCTTGAAACAGCTCGCCCAGGCTTTTTCAGACGAAAGCTTCAGTTTTTTCCCCAGGCCGACGCTGAAAAATGTTTTTTTGTCGTCTTTGACGGAATACCAGGGCAATCTGAAAATTAAAGCTATTTTTCAGAAACCAAAGATTGAAAATTCATTGACCGAAGTTCTGGCAAAAAACAACAAACGCCAGCTGAAACTGGGGGAATCAATCAAAGACAAGCTTCTGACTTATTATTTCAACGGCTTGAAAAACGAACACTTTGAAAACGAACTGAGAATCATTCTGCCTTCAAGCAAACACGACAAAGATTTCAAGCTCCAGACCGATGCTTTAACGGGTCGCCTTTTGTCAGCCATGGAAGAAAAAATTTACGACTTCATTGTCGTCAACTTCGCCAATGCCGACGCCGTTGGCCACCAGACAAACTTTGAGCTCGGCCGCGAAGCTGTCGCTTATCTTGACGCCGTCGTCAACAAAATCAGCGGTGCCGCCTTGAAGCTCAAAACGCCTTTGATCATCACTTCCGACCACGGCAACATTGAAGAAATGTTTGATCCGCAAACCGGCAAACCAGACACCAAGCACAATGAAAACCCGGTGCCGTTTTTCCTGGTTGACCAGAGATTTTATCGTTTGCGCTCTGAAAAAGAAATTGCCGAAAACGAACTCAGCGTCAAAGGCAGCCTGGCAGACGTCGCGCCGACGGTTTTGGAACTGATGAAGCTGGAAAAACCGGTCGAGATGACCGGCCAAAGTCTGATTAATTATTGTTTATGATTCTGGCGTTCCCGGAAAAACCCGGCGCCGCGTTTGACGCGGTGAAAAAAATCCCCGAAACCACCGGGGTTTATTTGTTTTTGGACAAAAACAAAAAGCCGCTTTACATCGGTAAAGCCGTCAACCTCAAAAAAAGAATCCAAGGCCACAATAAAGAAAGTTTTCTTAAGAAAACGAGGTTTCTTAAAATTGAAAAAACAAGTTCCGAAATCGAAGCTTTAATCAAAGAATCCGAGCTGATAAAAAAGTTCCAGCCAAAATACAATGTTGTTTTCAAAGACGGCAAAAATTACTTTTATCTTAACTTTTCCCGCGGCTCAATGCCAAAAATCTTTATCACCCACCGGGCAAAAGGCCGCTCAATCGGGCCGTTTGTCGACGGCCGGTCTTTGAAAAAATCTCTGAACCTGGTCAGAAGATTCTTCCCTTTTTGCAGTTGCCAAACGCCGCATTTGAGACGCTGTTTGAACAGCCAGATGAACCGCTGTTTCGGATTCTGCTGCCTGAAAAATTACGAACCAAAATCTTTCGAGCTGAAAAAATACCAAGAAAACGTCAAAAAAATCAAACAGATCTTCACCGGAAAAAACCTGGATTTAAGAAAAAAAATCACCAAGAAAATAAAGCAGGCCGCCAAAAAACTTGATTTTGACACCGCGCAAAACCTGAAACTTCAGCTGCTTGGCCTGGAAAATATTTTTTCCCACAAAGAACTGGTTTTGGAAAAACAAAATTTTGAGATTGAAGAGCTGACGAAATTTCTGGGCCTGAAAAAACTTGGCCGGATTGAGTTTTTTGATTCGTCTCAAATGCAGGGAAGCTGGCGCGTGGCGGCCATGACTGTCTGGCAGAACAATGATTTTGACAAAAGCGCCTGGCGCTTGTTTAAAATCAAAAACGAAAAAGCCAGAGACGACCTGGCTATGCTTGAAGAGGTTCTTAAAAGGCGCTTAAAACACCGGGACTGGCCAATGCCGCAGGTTTTGATTGTTGACGGCGGCAAAAACCAGCTGAAAACAGCCAGAAATACGATTCAAGATTCAAGAATTAAGATTTTAGCGCTGCAAAAAAATAAAAAACACGCTCCAGAAGAACTCTTAATTCTTCAGTCAAACCGAAAAACTGCCAAAGTTATTAACTTGACAAGCCTTTCAAAGCCTTTGAAAAACTTTTTGGAAGATTTTTCCGAAAAAACCCACAGCTTTGCTGTCAGATTCCATCGGAAAAGGCGGGACAGAATTTTACTTTAATGACAAAAGTATACACTTGAAGTCTAGGAACTTTTGTGTTATAATGTAAATATATCCTTGAAAGGAGGGCTGAATGAGCCCGAAACTGAAAGCTCTTTTCTTTGTGCTGAGAGTTGCCATCCTGGCGTTGAATATATGGTTATGCGCAGTAACCTTCAGCGCCTTCGCTCCAACAGTGGAAGCGGTTTTGAAATCTTTTTCCCTCTTCCCCAATCTAGGGGCAATGATTGAAAAAGCTACTCCGGCAACCTATCTGATTTGGATGGGTTGGTTATACCTTGCCTTTAAGGCATTAATAACACTTCTCAGTACTCTGGAAAAGCTCTTCAAAAATCAGCCGTACTAACGCGGCTGATTTTGTTTTCACAAAAAACGGAATAAAATCTAATCTGTTTAAAAATTTCTCCAGTTTTTCGCGGTTCTTGTCCGGTGAATTTTTTTAAGTTTGTCCTGCCGGCTCTTTAAGCCGCTTTCCGAATCGCGAACCAGCAATTTTTTGCTCTCGTCGGTTCCTTCAAGAAAAAAATCAAATAAACTCAGCCATTGAGAAAAGTTCAGATCAGTTGGTTTGGATGAATCAGGAAAATTAAGATCTTTTGCCAGCCTGGAAAACTGGTAGCCGGTGAAAACATTTTTAAACCCCTCTCTCAAAACCGGCTTCCTGGAGTTGAAACCATAGACAATAAAATCTTTGTAAAGCTGGATGTTTTTAGCTTCGACCAAGGGCCTGGCTCTTTTTTTAATCCTCAGAAGCGCCACGTCAACGTTCGGCATTGGCCTGAAATCTGTTCTCCTGAACTGATGTTCAACAGACAGCTCAAAAAACGGCTTTATTAAAAGAGACTGCTGCGTTTCTTTGGCAATTGGTTCGCCGACGAATTTTTCTGCCGCCTCAAACTGAATGAACAAAAACGCATCAAGGGGTGGGCTGTTTAACTCTGTCAATTTTTTAACAATTGACGCCGTGATGTTAAAAGGAATGTTGGAAAAAACTTTATACGCTTTCTCGCCAACGGCATGGGTTAAAAAATCTTCGTTCCGCACTTCAATGTTTGAAACGGCGTGGAACTTTTCTTTTAACTTCTGCGCCAGATTTTTGTCTATTTCCACGGCAATCACTTTCTTGCACAACTTTGCCAGTTCATAAGTGATGGTTCCGGTGCCTGGTCCGATTTCATAAACAATATCGTTTTTTGAAATTGACGATTTCTGTATAAAACTCTTTACCAACGAAGAGTTATTGATGAAATTCTGAGAGTATTTGACGCTTTTCCTTAAGCCGCTGCTTGAAATTATCATAAGGAAATTATATCAAAAGTCCGTAAAGCAGATTATTTTTGCGAAAAATTCTTCAATTACAACAGAACGGGGGTGCTGTTTTTTCTGGTTTTCGAAGCTTCAAATATAACTTTTAAGATTTGGGGTTTTTAAGAAAACAGTTTGTCTGCTTCAAGCTTACATCTTGATAATCACCGGGATGACCATTGGCCGGCGCTGGGTTTTGTAAAACAGAAAATCGCTCACTTCGTCGCGAATCATGTTTTTCAAAAAGTTGTCATTGTTGTTATTCTGCTCTTCCTGGCGCCGGAAGCTGTTTTTGCGGGAGTATTTTTCAACCATCTCCCTGGTTTTCCGGCGGACTTCCTGAATCAATTCTTTTGACTCTTTCATGTAAACAAAGCCGCGGGAGATAATGTCGGAATCCTGCTTTAACCTCATGGTTTTTTTGTCAATCACGGAAACCACCACCATGATGCCGTCTTCGGACATCATCTGTCGGTCTTTCAAAACCACGTCGGAAACGTCGCCGATGCCCAATCCGTCAACCATGACGTAACTGGTGTCGGCTTTTTTCGGCAAAAGCTTGACTTCGTTTTTACGGAACTCAAGCTGGGAACCGTTGTCCAGGACAAATATTTTCTCTTTTTTGAAGCCGGTTTTCACTGCCAGAATCGCCGCTTCTTTCAGGAAATAATGGTTGGCGTAAACCGGCAAAAAATAACCCGGCTTGATCTGGCGCAAAATCTCCTGAATTTCTTTGGCGCCGGAGTGGCCGCTGACGTGAACGTCAAGAATGTCGCTGTGGATGACGTTGTCGCATTTCCGGTAAAGCTTGTCTTTGAGCCGCTGGACCGTGCGTTCGTTGCCCGGAATCACGGACGAAGAAAAAATAACCGTGTCTTCTTTTTTAATCTTAATGTAACGGTGTTCGTCGCTGATGATGCGGGACAAAACCGCGTTGCCTTCTCCTTGGGCGCCGGTGCAGATGACGACGACCTTTGACGCCGGATATTTGCCGATCTCGGAGATCGGCTGAATCGTGTCTTTGTGCGCCTTGATATAACCAAGGTCTTTGGCAATGCCGATGTTCATTTTCATGCTGTAGCCGTCAAGAAAGATTTTCTTGCCGACAGATTCAGCGTGCTCGATGATTCTGCCGATGCGCGAAACCTGCGAAGCGAACGTTCCGATAATCACCCGGCCGGCGCTTGAATCAATAATCTCAAAGAGATTTTTATACATGTCTTTTTCCGTGACTGCCGAATGCCGGGAATCTGTCGCGCCCAAGCTTTCAAGCATCAAGATTCTCGGCGAAGGCAAACGGGAAAGATGGTTATAAGTCAAAGGCTCGCGGCCGATCGGGTCTTTTTCCATTGTCCAGTCTCCGGGATGAATGACGGTGCCGTGCTCGGTTTTGATAATCACACCGACAGCGTCCATGATTGAATGTTCCACCTCGAAAAACTCGATTCTGAACTTTCCCAGACTGAATTTGTCGTCAACTGAGTTGATGCGAATGGTTTTGAGCCGGTGGGCGGAGTTTTTTTCAAAATCCTCCATTCTTCTTTTGACCAAAGCCAGAGTCAGGTCGCGGCCAATGGTTAAAGGGTAGTTAAGTTCGCGCAAAAGAATCGGCGCGGCGCCGATATGGTCCAAGTGGCCGTGGCTCAAAATCACGCCTTTGATGTTTTTTTCTTTGCCTTTCAGATAACTGATGTTCGGGATGACATAATCAATCCCCAGCATGTCTTCTTCGGGAAACTGCAAGCCCATGTCCAGAATCAAAATGTCCTCGTCATACTCGAAAAGCGTCATGTTGCGGCCGACCTCTTCAAGCCCGCCCAAAGGAATAATTTTCAACGCTCCAGTGTGCCTGCCTTGTTCATGCCTTGACTCTGTTTCTGGCGGCGCCAGTTTAACAGGAAACCTAGTTTTTCTGGTTGTCTTTTTTTGCGAAATCATAAATTAATTTTTAATTGTTTTTCGTTTGTGCCCGGGGGGAGAGTCGAACTCCCACGACCTTGCGATCACTAACACCTGAAGCTAGCGCGTCTGCCAGTTCCGCCACCCGGGCTTTATTATTAAATTTAGACTGTGCTTATTTTTTTCGGGAAAGCTTTTGTTTTAATCTTTCCTGCAAAGAGTTTGAAAACGGATTGATTCGGTAAAAACGGGCAAGCTCAAGCGACGTCAGATAGCCGAATAAAAGATTGTTCAAGATTTCCGAGATGTTTTTTTTCGGCGACAGCTTCAAAACCGTTGAGTTTATTTTCAGCTGCTTTTTGAAAACCTGCGCCGTCAGCCTGGTTCTTTTTTTTATCGCGCCGCCGTCATCAAAAAAAATGGCAAAAAAATCTTTAGCTGAACGAGCGCCGGAAAAACTGGCAATGTCGTGATGGTCAATGTCCGGAAGCTCGCCGATAAAACTCGGGGTTTTTGAACTTTCGTCAAAATTAACCTCCCAGAAATGAGTTATGGGCCCAAGGCTTTCCGGAGCGTAAATCAAGATTTTTTTGCCGCGGAGCTGTTTGGCCAGAAGTTTGGCGCGCCGCCGGACAAGATTTACGTTTAAGTTAATCCTATTAATTTTTTTTGTCAATCCCGGCTTTTTTGAGCCGGCAAACAAACCCTGAATCAGCCCCAGAAAATACGGCACCGCGAACCTTGGCAGTTTGAAATCCGGGGTTTCATAAAATTCATCTACGGCTTTTTTCAGTTTGCCGCCGCGGCCGAAACCAAAAGTTTTCCAGCCGTTTTTTTTCGCCTGTTTGGCGCAGAACAAAGTTTCTTCGGTGTTGCCGGAATAAGAAAAACAGAAAACAACCGCCTTTTTTTTATTTTTGAGCTTCGGCAAAGAATAGTCCTGGACAACAAAATCAAAGCTGTCTTCAAAAATCTCCGCCGCCAAGATTGAGCCGCCCATGCCGCAGGCAATTACTTGTTTGCCGGAAAAATCTTGGTTTAATTTACGACCGAACTCAAAACCGGACAAAAAATCCTGTCTAATCTTTAACGCCTGGTTTTCAAGAACAGTTATTGGGTTTTCCATCCCGCAGTAGGTTTTTGGCTAATTTTTCGCTTTGAAGTTAATAAACCGTTAAGAATTTATGATGCAAGTTTTTTTATTTAAGCATCTTTATCACGTCAATAGAATTCCGCAAAAAATACTGAGAAACCTGCCTACCGCAGGCAGGCTGCCAAAAATTCACTGCGGGATCCATACTCTTTTCAAATAAAGATACCACTCGTTGGCCCTTGAAAACCTGTCGCCAAAACTTCCCAAGACCCCCATCTCCGGAACATGGAAAGAATCGTCAATCAGGAAGTTCAGTTTTGACGCGTAAAGAGAAACTCCGGGCTGGTCAAATTTAATCAGCTCGTTCAGCTCAAGATAAAGTTCAGCCAGATTTCTTGAACCCGGATCGCGAATCTGTTCCAAGAGCTTATCCGCGTCCTTGTTTTTGTAAATCGGAAAGTTCAATCCCAAAGAAGAAACCTGGGTTGAATGCCAGAAAGGATACGGATCTGACCGGCCGCCGGTGATGCTTGTTTCGCCGAGCAAAACCATTTGGTAAGAACGCGACTGGAGCCGCGAGCTGAACTCGTTGATTCCCAACGGCTTTAAAACAATGCTGATGCCGACCTGATTCAAATCGTTTTTGATTGACTCAACCACTTTGCCGAGTTCAGGAATGTCGTGGTAAAGAATCGAAAGCTCAAGCTTGGTGTAAGTTTTGGTTTTTGTTGAAAGTCTTTTCTCAAGGATGCCGTCATCGTCTTTGTCTTCCCAGCCGGCGGTTTTCAAAATCTCTCTGGCTTTTTCCGGGTCATAAACACTCTGATTCTGGCTCAAAAAATCCTTGGCAATGACAACCGCGTCTGTGGCTTGCCCGGCGCCGTTAATCGCTTCATCAATGATTTTTTGCTTGTTAGTCGCCAGATTAATCGCGTTTCTGACGTTTTTATCCTGGAATAACTCGTTTTCATTGTTGAAAAACAAAGAAAAAATGCTGAGCATCGGCAGGGTTTTTTTTCGGTAATTGCTCAAAGAAACCGACGGGATGCCGGTCAGACCGTTAATTTCTTTTTTCCTCAGCGCCGCTAAAGCCGTTGTTTCATCAGGATAAAACTTCAGAACAAAAGACTCCAGATACGGCCCTTCAAGATAATACCGGTCAAACGCCGCCAGGCTGTACTGCAAAACTTTGCCGTCTTTTTCCTGAATGAGTTTTTTGAACTTGTACGGACCGGAACCGATCGGCTTCAGGTTCAGTTCGGAAAAAACCAAAGAGTTGGTCTGGATGTCCTGCCAAAGGTGTTTCGGCAAAACTTTAAAGGTAAGGTAAAAAGGGAAAAACTGATAATTCTTTTTCAGCGTGAATTTCATTGTTTTGTCGGACAAAATCTCGACTGAAATTTCCCGCCAAAAATCGCCCAACGGGCTTTTTATTTCCGGGTTCTTGAAAAGCTCAATCGTAAAAGCAATGTCCTGGGTCGTCAGTTTTTCATTGTCATGCCAGAAAAGATTGTCTCTTAAAGTAATCAGATAAACTTTGCCGTTTTCAAAAATATTCATGGTTTCGGCGAGATCCGGCATGACGCCGCCATTGTTGTCGCTTTTGAAAAGACTGGAAAAAATCAGGCTCTCCAAAGCTTCTTCGGCGTCGCTCTGGTCCGGAATAATCGGATTAACGAATCTTGGGTAACTAATGATGCCTTCGGTGTAAACGCCGCCATTCCGGGGAATCAAAACCGTCCGCGAAAAATAAAAATTGAAAGAAAATACAACCAAGCCCACAAAACCCAAGACGGCCAAAGAAAGAAAAAAAATCTTTTCTTTTATGGACAAATAAGAAAAGCCGCTGGCCAATCTCTTAAACGACAGCTTTGACGCCAAGCTTCTTAACTTGTCCTGATTTAAAAACATCAATAAAGTCCTTTAAACGAGAAACAGTCCGGCAACCACGGAAGCCGCCAGAAGAAAAACCAAAACAATCGTTATGATGAAGATGGTTTTTTCAAGGCCGCGCCGGGTGGCGTAAAACTCGCCCATGCCGCCGAAAATGCCGGAAAGGCCTTCTCCTTTTTGCTGCAAAAGAATAAAAATAACCACTAAAACCGACAGAACAATCTGAATAATGCTTAAAGTTTCTTTAGTCATTCTTTTTCTCAACAATATCAAACAAATAATTTATGAAAGTGATAATCAAAGTGGTTAAAAGAAGAACGCCGAGGCTCGAAAAATCCAGCTGAGGCGCCCAGTAAGTCGCCAGCCAGAGCATCAAGGCGTTAATCACCAGCCCGAAAAACCCCAGGGTGATAAAGATGAACGGCGCCAGAATAAACTCCAAAAACGGCTTCAAGAGAATGTTCAAAAGAGTGATGATGGCCGCGGCTTTCGCCAAATCCAGAAACTGTCCCGAAAATGAAACTCCGGAGATGTAGTTAATCGCTATCTGCAAACCGACAAAGTTCGCAATCAAGCGCAAGAGTATTTTGGCAATCGCCGACATAAAGGTTAACTGAATAATAGCATAAACACGCCGAAAAACAAGAAAAACGAGGAGCATCACTGCTCCTCGAATATAAGCTCTTTGGCCGCACTTGGGAAGAGGCGGATGCGGCCATTGAGATTCCTGACGGCAGAAGGGCCTCATGAAACCCTGCCGCCTGAACTAATCATCAGGCACAGTTGCAAATTCCTTCTCAAAAGGTCCGGCGTTTTCACGCCTGACAAAGGCGTTTCCTCTCTCCTACCAATGTGGCCTTTCGGGTATTAACTAGTATGCGGAATCGCAAAGCCTTTAGATGATTGCTTTATAACATTGAAATTTCCAAAGATCAATACGCTTGATACAGAAACTACTTTCTCGTGGGAAAGGCCCTATCTCGCGGACGTTGTTGACAAAACAGAGGGTATTTGATATAATGAAGATACAATTTAAAAATGCGTTGATCCGGATGGTTGGAACCGGGGAGCAGAGCAAAAATATGCTCCAGAGGCGAAACTGTACAAAGTCTGCAACGAGTGTCGCGCTTCAATTGCACTCAGTGTAAAGAAGCTGGAGCTCGTCATGAACAAGGTTTTTTTGTTTAATCTGACGACTCCCTTTTAGGGAGTTTTCTCATTAAAACAAGAAAATAAAGCAGGGTGGCACCGCCTTATTAAAGGCCCTTGTAAGTTTCCGGATTTTTTGTGTCCGGAGATTTGCAAGGGCTTTTTGTTTAGTCGGACAAAAGCCTTAAAAAACAAGAAAGGAGGTTGAAATGGCAGGAGTCTTAATCTCTGTTGCCGCAGTGGTAGTTATGGTTTTGATTGTCGTCAGCGTCGTCGCAATTCGCCGACGCCGCAACGTCAAGAAACCTTTTATCATCAATCCACCCGGTGATGATAGCTACGAAGAGTGGTGATAACAATCCACTAAACAGCCTGGGTGCGGTTAAACCCGCACCCAGGCTGCAAAACGCTGTTTGAATGTTTGACTAAACTCAAGTAGCGGGTTTTAAAAAAAGATTTATAAGGTAAAATAAAAACATGCGCATAGTTTCAGGCATTAGGCCGTCGGGACAGCTGACAATCGCCAACTATCTCGGCGCCATCAAGCAATTCATTGAGCTTCAGGAAAAACACGAAGGTTATTTTTTCATTGCCGACCTGCACGCCATTACCACGCCATACGAGCCAAAAGAACTGAAAAACGCGGTTTTGTCGGCGTTCGCTCTTTATCTGGCCCTGGGGCTTGACCCGGAAAAATCAACCATCTTTCTCCAATCCCAGCTTCCGGAACACTCGGAACTCGCCTGGATATTGGAAACCATCGCGCCGCTCGGCGAGCTCGAACGCATGACCCAGTACAAAGAAAAAAAACAGGAAGGCAGCCCGGCGAACGCCGGTTTGTTCCTCTATCCGGTGCTGATGGCCGCCGACATCCTTCTTTACAAGCCGCAGGCTGTGCCAGTCGGCGAAGACCAGATTCAGCACGTTGAGATGACCCGTTCTCTGGCGGAAAAGTTCAACTCAAAATTCGGCAATGTTTTTCCTTTGCCCGAACCTTTGGTTTTGGGAAAAAACTCCGCCCGAATCAAATCTCTGCAAAATCCGGACAAAAAAATGTCAAAATCAGACGAAGACCCTGACGGCGCGATTCTTTTGCTTGATTCGCCGCAAGAAATCAAAAGAAAAATCAAAAAGGCCGTCACTGATTCCGGCAAAGAAATTGTTTTTGACCTAAAGAAAAAACCGGCGGTGGCAAACCTTTTGACTATTTTTTCCGGCTATTCCGGCAAAGAAATCAAACAGCTGGAAAAAGAGTTTTCCGGAAAAACTTACGCTGAGTTCAAAAATTCTTTAGCAGAGCTTTTAACGGAAAAACTCAAACCAATCAAAACCGAGTTTGAGAGATTGATGAAAGATGAAAGTTTCCTGATAAGGCTCCTGACTCAAGGATCAGCCAAAGCCCAAAAAGTCGCTTCAAAAACTCTTGAAGAAGTCAAAGAAAAAACCGGCCTGACTCTGAAATAAACGACTTTCAAACAAAAAATCCCTTTTCAGGGATTTTTTGTTATCTGACTTTTGAACCAAGCGGCAGGTTTTCGCCGGAAATAAAGATTGGTTTTGTTTCTGCTCCTGAACCGACTTGCTCTAAGCCTGTCGAAGAGTCCACTGCCAGAATCATGCCTTGTGAATATTCAGGAAGCTTGCCCTCCGAAGTTTCAACATAGGAGGGCATTTTTCGCGGTTCTAAATTCGCCACGAACAAAAACTGTTTGTTTAAAAAATTTTCAGGAATATAACCGTATTGACGCACTCCGGTAAAAATAATTCTTTTTTCTGGTTCGTTGAAATCCACCACTAAACGAATTAGTTTTTCGCTTCCCTCAACATTTTTGGCTTCAACGACTTCGCCGACCCGGATCTCAATTTTTGAAAAATCTCCTATTGAAATCAAATCCATTTTATTGATTCCAGTTACTAACTTCCTCGACTTGATTATCTAAGCCAGAAAAAACTTTTCTCAAATCAGAACCCCTGGCTTGGACGGTTCTTGTTGGTAGAACCGGACTAAACAAAAACCAATCTTGTTCGTAAATCTTCGGATCAACAAAAATCCTGTATTGTTTATCAAATCCAAAAGGATATGCACAGCCAGGTTCTGCCCCGAAATATTCTTTTAACTCCTCGGGAGTAGCTAGTTTTATTTTTGAAGCATTTAACGACTCTTTAACAACATTCATATCGACTCTTTTGCCCTGCAGGGTTACATAAACAACGAAGTCGTCCCCCGCTTTTAAAACCATACACTTACCCTCGGTGCCGAAAAACCCCGTTTCTTTCTGGGCTTGAGTCAAATCTTCGTAAGTTAAAGCTACGCGATGTTCAAAAAGCTTATACTCCACTTGATTGTCATCGAGTAGCTTGATTAATTTTTTGTATTGTTCGTTTGGGTCAACCATTCTAAGTTTCGATTTCCAATTATTTTTTAATCCCCGCCCAGATTTTATTGCCTTCAATTTCAATCTGTTTTTCAAACTCCACTTCAGATTTCAAAAACTGAACTGAGCTTGAGCCGGTTTCTTTTGCCAGTTCCTGCTCTTTGTTTTTCAAAAAACCAAAAGCTTCGGGCAGTTCCAAAAAAAGTTTGATTTTGTCCTGCGGCGTCAAACCGGATTCTTTTCTCAAATCCTGAACCAAACGGATAATTCCCCGAAAATGGCTCTTCTGGGTTAAGGCTTCGTCAACTCTCAGATCCAAAGCGAACTTCGCAGTTTCCGGATCAATGAAAATATCTTCTTCCGGCGGCAATGATTTAAGAATCTCGATTTTTTCAACATTAAGCTCATCTGCCAAAACCGCTTTGTTTTCCAAAGACAAGTCTTTATCAGAAACAACATAAAAAGCGTAAAGACAGTTTTTAACCCCAAGAGATTTCAAAGCCCTTAACTTCAAGCCAATCTCGGCATACTCCCTGGTTTTTTGCATCTCTTCTATCAGCGACTGGCTATTTGCCGCTGGCTTTATCTCCGGCCATGAACTCATGTGAACGCTTGGCTCAAGTTTTTGTTCCAGACGCGAGTTGACGCTCTGCCAGACGGTTTCCGCCAAAAACGGCGTAAACGGCGCCAGCACCTTTGAAAACTCCATAAGCAACCCGGCAAAAAACTGCGAGTCTTTAGCCAGGCTTTCCGGAGATTCCGGTTTTTGGAATCTTTTCCGGGAACGCCTCAAATACCAGCGCGACAGATCGTCAATAAACTCCTTGATCAGCCGCGAAGCTTCAAAAATCTTTTCCTGCGACAAAAACTCATCAACATTTGAAGCCACCTGGCCCAACCTTGCCAAAATCCATTTATCAAGCAAAGAGTTTGGCTCAAGATTGGCTGATTTAAGTTGCGGCGCGCCGGCTGCGTCTGACGCGACGTAAAATTCAAAAAACCGCAGAACATTCAAAACTGTCGTCAGATCCTGAAAAGCGACCGCCAGGTCTTTTTCAGCGAACTTCTTGTATTCACCGGGGCTGTTGACCGTATAAAAATACCAGCGCAAAGAATCAGCGCCGTACTTTTCAATCATCTGCCAGGGGTCGACAATGTTGCCTTTTGACTTTGACATTTTTTCGCCTTTGGCGTCGACAACGTGGCCGACGGAAACAACGTTCAGGTAAGACGGCCCAAGTTCGAGCAGTGTCGAGATTGCCAGAAGGGTGTAAAACCAGCCGCGCGTCTGGTCAATCGCTTCAGAAATGTAGTCTGCTGGATATGGATAGTTCTTTTTGATTAAAGCCTGATAATCAAGCTGATGGGCGTCTTCGTCAGGTTTTTTCTGTTCAAACGGAAAATGAAACTGGGCCAAAGGCATGGCGCCGGAATCAAACCAGACGTCAATCACTTCTTTGACGCGCGACATTCTGCTCTGGCATTTTTCGCATTTCAGATAAATCTCGTCAACATAAGGCCGGTGCAGATCAACTTCGCCTTTTTCATTGAAAGGCAGGTTTTTTGAAACAAACTCTTTTGTTTCCGCCAAACCAAAGTCTTTAACGTCCGCGGCGAAAATATCTTGTCCCGAAGCTTTGGCAAGCATTGGCCACAAAACGCCGTTATGCGAAACAATCAGAATATTTTTCCCCGAATACTTGGCTTCAAGCTCTTTAAAAACATTGAAGCTCCGGCTTGAAACGTCCAAAAAACTTTCGCCGCTTTCCGGTTTTTTGGCAAACCAGTCATCGCCGGAATAAAACTCATCAAACTCGCGCCGCGACTTTCCGCTCAAAACCCCGGCGGCAATCTCTCTCAACCTTTCGTCAAAAACAACTTCTGCCTGAACCAGATGTTTTTTCAAAATCTCAACGGTTTCTTTGGTCCTTACCAAATCCGACGAAATAATCAACTCGATTTTTT
Organism: Parcubacteria group bacterium GW2011_GWB1_45_10; assembly: GCA_001001185.1. GTDB lineage: Bacteria > Patescibacteriota > Minisyncoccia > UBA6257 > Brennerbacteraceae > UBA10122. The sequence goes on from LCKC01000009.1 coordinate 15,428, forward strand.
CCTTGGCAAGCTTTTGACCTGCGGCTTCAACCTGTTTTTTTCCAGGTTCGGTCAGATGACCGGGGGTTTTTAAATCATAAGCGTAGTCGCCGTGGTACTCTCTGGCGTTTGAGTCAGCTTCGCCATGGCGCATCAAAAAATATCTGTTTTTCGCCAAAGCATTGGTTTCAAAATCTTTCAGAGCGCCGACAACAAACATATGGCTGGAATCTTTTTCGCAGACCCAGATCGGCAAAGGCGTGCCCCAATAACGGTCGCGCGACAATGCCCAGTCCTTGACTTCTCTCAACCATTCGCCAAAACGCCCCTGCTTTAAGTGGTCCGGCTCCCAGTGGATTTTTTCATTGTTGGCGACAAGGCTGTCCCTGACTTTCGTCATCCTGATAAACCATGAATCGTGGGCGTAATACAGAAGCGGCGTATCGCAACGCCAGCAAAACGGATAAGTGTGAGTGATTTTTTCTTCTTTTAAAAGCTTGCCCTGCTTTTTTAGCTCTTCCCCGACCATTGGGTCAGCGTCTTTTACCCAGATGCCCCTCCAGGGTAAGACCGCTTCAATAAACCTGCCCTGGAGGTCAACTGTGTGGAAAAACGGCAGGTTAAACTGCTTGCCAAGCTCAAAATCTTCAATGCCGTACATCACCGCAGTATGAACAATGCCCGTGCCGTCAGTGTCTGTGGCAAACGCCGCAGGATAAACCTGAAAAGCGTTTTCTATGTTTTTCGGAGCTTGTTTTTGCAAGTAGTCAAACAAGGGCTCATACTTCAGGCCAACCAGATCCAAGCCTTTCACTTCTTTCAAAATCTTATTGTTGCCCGAAAGAATTGAAAGCCGGTTTTTCGCCAAAACGAAAACTTCTTTGTTTTCCGTTTCGACAAAAACATAATCAATTTCCGGATTAACTGCCAAAGCAACATTCCCCGGCAAAGTCCAGGGCGTCGTTGTCCAAGCAAGAAAATAGACTTGTCTATTTTCTTGCTTGTCCTGAGCGAAGTCGAAGGGCAAACCTTCCGGATTAATCGCTCTGAACTTCAAATAAACCGAGGTTTCTTCAATGTCTTGATAGCCCATGGCAACTTCGTGCGAAGACAGCGGCGTGCCGCAGCGGGCGCAGTAAGGCACGACTTTGTAATCTTTTTCCATCAATCCCTTATCCCAGATTTTGCGCAAAATCCACCAGACGCTTTCCATGTAGTCTGTGTCATAAGTCACGTAAGGGTTTTTCATATCAACCCAGTAGCCGATTCTTTCCGTAAACTTGTCCCAAAGCTGCTTGAACTCCCAGACAGATTCCTGGCACAACCGATTAAACTTGGCGACGCCGAAACTTTCAATCTCGGATTTTGTTTTGGCGCCGATTTTTTTCTCAATCTGAATCTCAACCGGCAGGCCATGGGTATCCCAACCAGCTTTGCGCAACACTGAAAATCCTTTCAAACTTTTGAATCTTGGAATAATGTCTTTGAACGCCCGGGCAATCACGTGATGGAAAGCCGG
>LCKC01000010.1 GCA_001001185.1 Parcubacteria group bacterium GW2011_GWB1_45_10
GTCTGCCAGTTGGTCAAAACTTCCCCGGAAACAGCCGGGTTGATTCTTTCCATAGTGTTGAGAGTGGCGTCGTCTCCTGCCGGCCATCTGGTATCGTTACAGACGGTTTTGTCAACCAGTTCGCCCGAACTATTCAACAGTTCCAAAACTTCGCATTGATTGTTCAACGCGCCAGCAAAAATAAGGTCTGCCGGAATATCAGAAATAACGCTGTTATCAGTCCTTTCCAGAAGATAAAAACTGTTCATCTGAATTATTCCGGAAAGATTAATTTCCGGTGATGACGGCACGGATTGTGAACGTAGAATCCAGCCGGTTAAGTCAATCGGTTCGGCGGTATTGTTGTAAAGCTCAATCCATTCGTCAGTTGGTGAACTGTCTGTGCCAAACCAAGCTAGTTCATTTATTGCCACCCGTGGAACCGGCGGCGCTGGCGGCGGCGTCAAACTCAGTGGCTGATAGCTGTCCTGGAAATAAAACTTCCTTTTATCAATCTGCCGAAGATAAATGCCGCTAGCGTGGCCAGATTCATGACTCCATAAGCTAACCGTGACAAAATCACTCGCCGACAGATCTCCAAAAGCCTTGGGTAAAAGCATAATCGGAAGTTTAATGATCCAAGAACTCTGTGGAACTGGCTGAACAATCATGTGCGGCTGAACATAATAAGAATAAGCGCTGTCGCTAAACCAGTCGCCAGAACACTCTCTGGAAATAAACCTCATTCCAGGTTTTAGAGTTCTTCTGAAGTTTGTATCGCAGATATCGCTGCCGTCAATCCCGAAGCTAACGTAAACAAGATTGCTTAAATCATTGCCGAGAAACCACATCTGTGACAGGTTGATGTCCTGACTATAATAAAAATCCGCCGTACCGTTCAAATGAAACTTCACCTCAGCGCCGCCGGAACTGTTTGAATCATATATTTCCTGAACCGGCCAAGTGTATTCAAACTCCACTGAATAGCCGGTCTCCGAACTCGGGTCAACGCCCCAACGCAGTTGTTTAACATTGTTTACTGGCATAGACTCAGGATATGCCACGGCTGGCGAGCTGTCTGTCAAAAAAGAGCCATAAAACCTGGCGTTAGCCAAAAAAGGAGTTTGGTTTTGATAAAGCGGCCAGTAGGCCAAAGAAATAAAGTCGCTCGTGCCAATACGCCGGCCAAGATTCCATTCCAAAACTTGGCGGGAAATCGGTCCGTCGGCGGAATCCGGATTCACAAGTTGATAAAAAGTGCCAGCCATCCAGTTTGGCCTGATTTTCAGCTTCAGAGGAAAACTTGACGACGCATTTTCAAAAAGACCATTGTAGTTCCAAAGGCTTCTGGCAGGACCATAATTGGGGTCAAGATTATTGACAAGGAGAGCGGTTGTCGAAGCAAGATGATACTTCATTTCCGGCCTATCGCCGCCGTCTGTTTTTGAACCAACAATTCTTATTAAATCAGTATTCCAGGCCGCAATAATCGCATGAAAATCATCAATCGGCGCCAGCCGTTTTACTGTCAGCTCAACCGTCAAAACCCCGCCTTGTTCCGGCAAAACCCCAGTGTCAAAATACCAGGCAACATCGTCTATGTTTTCGCTGTAAGCATGCTGATAATTCGGTTCAGAAGACGGTTCTGGAGTTGGCGATGGCGATGGAACAGGGCTCGGTTCTGGAGACGGGGTTTGGGGCTCGGGCGTTGGAGTTGGCGTTGGCGAAAAAGATGGAGTCTGCGGCTCAGGAGTCGGCGAAGGCGAAGGTTCTAAAGTTGGTGTTGGCGATGGCGAAGTTTCTGTTTCTGTGTTCGGCGACTGGACATTGCCAAGTTGTGAAAAACTGCTCTGGCTTGGAGCCGGAGTCGGAACTGGGCTTAAAAGCAAAACTTCAAGAGCTTGAAAATTCCCTGTCTCTGGCAAGACAGTTGTTTCAAGAACCGGCGGGAACTCCTCAATAAAACCAGAGTTGTCTTCCTGGATACTACTAGATTCCTGAATCTGACTGCCGCTCTCTCCGGGCAACAACTGGCCCAGGAGACTGCTTCTCTGTTGCTGAAGCCATTGCCAAAGAGCTTGATACCACGGCTGTTCTGAATCTTTTATTTTTTCTTTTTTCAGCTCTTCAAAAAACAGGTTTATCACGCCAGCGCTGTGCTGAACTGATTTTGTTGAAAGACGAGACCAGTAATCAGTCATTACTCGATCATCTTTTAATGTTATTGAAAAAATGTTCCTGGAAAAATAACCGTCGCCACCAATCTTCTTATACAGAAGTAGTAAGTCCTTGTTCTCATCTTCTCTCGCAGTATACAGACCACCTTCAATTAAAATATCTGGGAACTCTACTTGCGGATTCTGATATATGCCTTGTACACCAATCGTATCCCTGCTATAAAAATTATTGTTCGAGTATTTTGAGATACTCTCAAAATAAGAACCCAAGTCGCCCAAAACAACTGGCTGTTTGCCGGTTAATCTTTTAGTTAATCCTGAATCAGGATTTTGCAGATTAAACCTGCTTGCCCAGAGCTCATAGGGGCTGTCGCCAACATGACCGTCGTTCCGCGTATGATCTGGCACAGACGCGTCCTGAATCAGGTGTAAAACATGGCCAAGCGCAAACATGGCTTTTTCTTTCTCGTTTTTCAGCCAGTACTGCTTTGCCTGGGTCCAGGAAAAATCAGTTTCCGAACTCAGACCAAGCTTTTGCTTGTCTTCCTGGCTTAAGATTGAAGCCACCGGATAAATGCCGGCTGTGGCTTTGTAAACCAAGCGGTTTTGCTGGCTTGAAGAGTCTGCCCATTGTTTTGAACTGACCCAGTTAACGACCTTTTCAATGGTCTGGGCAAACGCCAAAGGGTAAGCGTCAATGGCAATCTCCGGCTGATAGCCTCTTTGGTAAACAGGATCATAAAAATGGTTTATCCATCTTGGGCTGTCATCTTCTTTCCGGGAGCCGTCAATCAGAAAATTAATCAGTTCCTGAGGTATTTTTTCGGAAAAACCCTGGTTATAAAAATCAGCTGTTTGTTTAGTCAAAAACCCGTGAGTTTCATAGTCATAAGCAAAAACCTTCAGGGGCAATAAAAAGAGCGCGAAAAACGCGCTTATGAAAAAAGTTTTTCTTAACCCCAAAAACAATGCTTTTGGAATCATGACAAACATTTTATCTCGTCACATACTTTCTATCTTCCAGACGCCAGAATATTTATTAAAAGTAAGTAAAATTTCTTGTTTTAAAGAACCATCATCTTTAAAAGTCGCAAACCAGGAAGATCCCATTTCTTTAGATTCGCTTCGAAATTTAGCCTTTTCTAAGTCTAAAATTATCTGTTCAAATCCTTTCTCTTCCTCAGTTTTTTTAATAGCTTCTTCCCACTCTCTTCTCGTTAAATAAAACTCACTATTCTCGTTTGTATCCAGCGCAAAGTATTTTGCTGCCAACTCAATATCCCCTTTTTTCAAAGCCTCAATAAACAGCTGTAGGGTCTCTTCCGGAGTTTTCCCGCCCCAAACGTCTTCGCGCATCGCGTTTTCATACTTGTCAACGTAATATTTCTGATACAACTCAAACTTCCATTTTTCCACCGCTGCCGGGCTCAGCCAGTTCCGCCAAGCATAAATACCTCCTCCGGCCAACAAAAAAACAGTCGCCAAAACAACTGTTGATTTCAAAAACCTTTTCTTTTTGTCCGGCCCGCCAACCAGCGTGACTGGCTGAATTTGAAAGTTCTGTTCCATTGCAAACAAACCTAAGTTAAATTATTTATTAATTTCACTCCTCCGTCAATCCCGTTATCCCCAGAATATGTCTTAACTAACGATCGTTAGTTAAGACATATTCAACTTGTCTTTGAACTACGATCAATAATCTCCCTGAGATTCTCCTTTAAACTTCCCGGCTTTAAAACCTCAAGAATCTCCACGTCTCCAAGTATCTCTAGTTTATCCAAATCAAGTATTAAACGTTTAGGAATCATGTTTTCGCCGGCCCAAGCGCTTTTCTGAAGCATTCTAAAACCAAGATTTTTCAACGCTGAACAAAGCCAAATGCGTTTTGCTCTCTCTTTTTCTTTGATGTCAAAAAGAACGATTTTCACGGTCTTTCCTCGGAAAGTTTTATACGTGGGACTCGGATAGTGGCAGAGCGGGAAACGCTTCTCAGCCCTTGTTTCAGGATTGACTTCAATCAACTTATCTCTTTTAAGCTTCCAAAGAACGCTGCTCAATCTTTGCTTCCTTTTCCGTTCCAAGGCGGAAACCGTCCTTTGTTTTTTTATTTTAGAAACCTCGTAATCAATCCTTTTGCCAGTAGCGCCGTAACCAGCGGTTAAAACAGCTTCTGAAAGGACAACAAAAGAGTCAAGGCCTTCGCCGACGGATTTCAAAACCGAGAAAAGATAGTCCCCTCTCATGAATTGAAATTAATCAAACACAAAAAAATATTATAACAAGATTTCTTGTCAATGTCCCAAATATGTCTTAACTAACGATCGTTAGTTAAGACATATTTCACAAAAAGTCTAAAAAGATTATTGACTTATTAGATTATTAACTTTCGAGTTTAACAATTTCCCCCAACCCAAAAAGCCCCTTGCGGGGCTTTTTGGCGTTTCGCGGGATTCAAGAAATCCCCGAAACTGTCAAACAGTAAGCGAAAGCTTACGGCTTGACGAAGACGCCACCGGTAATCGGCAGACCGATTCCGACATAGTTGTCGTCTTCGATGTCCGCTGAAGAGGTGTTGTCTGACCAGGAGAGATCCGCCGCAGCGTTCCCAATCTTAACCTGGAATGAATCGCCAGCAACAGTGAAGCCTGCCAAGTTGGCAGTGACATAGTATTCCTTGGTTGTACCCTTGGCAATAGTAGAGGTCAAGCCGACAAAGTTAGCCGTTCCACCAGTCGCCAACGAGGTGCCGGCAGACAAGGTGTTCAAAGCAGTGCCAGTGGAAGCGTCATAAATGATGACACTACCAGACGCAGCTGCTTTACCAGCAAGCACAGTCAACAGAATATTGTGGGTTCCAGAAGCGAAGACCACATCTTCGGCTGAATGAGCCGTGACTCTGAATCTGAACACTTCCATGGTGCCGGGCAGCAAGACGTCTGTGCCAGCAGCGACCAAAGCAAAGGTTGGTTTGGTCTTAACCACTTTCATGGAGCTGCCGTCAAGATCGTTGGTGGCTGAACCGCCTGACTCCAAGGTCACGAGCTGGCTCGAAGTTGAGCCAATGCCTGAGACATTGGTGGTCGCGGTCGCCGCGCCATCAGTAATCTCCAAGCTGAATCTCTGAAGATTGCCGTCGGCACTGAACGTGGCGTTGGCATTATCAGTCATGTCAGCTTTGGCAACGACTGTCACAGAGGTGTTCTTCGGAACCGTGAACAAGCCGGCTGTATTTTCAAACAGCACGTAGTCCATGGTCCAAGCGCCGACAGTTGAAGTCGCCGCGCTCGTGGTGAACGCCGGGATGGTTGAACCAACCTGGACGCCACCAACGTAAAGCTTGACGTTCTTCAAGTTACCTGGGTCGTCGTCAGTGCCAGATTCAAAAATCTTGATTCTGGTGACTTTGACGTCTTCGGTGTTGTTGGCAGTGAACTTCCAGGCGGCCAAGGTCTGCGCCGTGTCGCCAGCGACCAAGTATTGGGAATCTGGCATGGTTGGCGAAGATTCATTGGCAACCGTCAAGGTCGCGCCAGCGGCCAAGGTGATGGTCTGACCGTCAACAGTGCTTGACGAGTAAGTCGCAGCGCTGTTAGTGACAATACCAGTCGCGTCAATGGAGACGATTCTGGCAACGTCAACTGCGCCAGTGCCAGCCCAAACAGAAGTTGATGCTGAAGACAGAATGTTGGCTTTCAAATCCAACTGAATTGACTGTCCAGCAGGAACCTCAAGGCCGGTGGAGAAGTTGAAAGCATTGTCCGCGCCGCCAGTGGTTGACGGTGAAGCAATGGTCTGGCCGTACTGGGTTGAACCATTGTAGAGCATCAGGTTGTTAAAGCCTGAACCAAGACCGTCTGTGCCTGAAGTTGACTGGCCGTCATCAACCGTCACGGCGTTGACTCTGACCGCCTGATCAGACGGAGCAGTAATCAACCAGGAAGCAATAATCACGCCTTGAGCGCCGACAACTGACGAGATGTTCGCAATTGACGGGTTCTTGGTCGCGGTCAAGCCGCCTGAGGTGATGGAGATGCCGTTGCCTGCCTGGGTGCTTGACGGAACATCAAGTGAAGCGCCGCTGGACATCTTAATGCCGTTTGAGGCATTGGTGTCAACCAACGAAGCTGTAATCACGCTTGAAGAGGTCAAGGTGCCGGTAAGGTCAGCCTTGATGGTGATAATCTTGGTCACGCCAGCCGGGAAGGTGTAGTTGCCACTGAAAGTCTGGTTAGTGTTGTCAGCCGGAGCCGCAACCGTTGAACCAATTTGAGAGCCTTCAATTAAGACTTTCAAGTTTGAAACAATCAAGTTGGCGGTGTCGTCAACTTTGGCAACGATGGACGAGATTCTGATATCTTCGCCAACCGCTTTTGCTTCAAACTTCGCAATCTCCATATTGGTGGCGTTCAAAGCCATTGGTCCAGTTGGAGAAGTTGTTGATCTGGTAACCGTAATTGAACCTTCGCTGATGGATGTGGTGCCAGCCGCCTTGAACAGAGTCCAAACGTTAGACTGGTTGGTCTTGACGTAGATGTTGTAGGTTTTGTCCATGACCACGAAGTCCGCGGCCTGGCCAACCTGGAAGTAATAGTTTCTTCCAGAACCCTTGATAACATCGCCTCTCAAAGACACGGTTCTGGTTTGACCAGAAGTGAATGCCAATGGAGAGCCGGCAAGGTTAAAGGCAACTGATTTGTCGTTTGACATCATCGAGACAGTTGAACCGACTTGAACACCGTCAACGTAAAGCTTCAGGTTCTGCAACGCGTCGTAATCAGCAGTTCCTACCAAAACGAATCTCATGTAAGAAACGTTGGTTGGCTGATCGGACGAAAGCGCAGAAAATCTGAAAAGTTCATGGTTGAGAGTGCCAGCGTCAACTGAAGAGTTTGACGACGGCAAAGCGGTTTGAATGGTCATTTTGCCGAGGTCGCCAACAGTCGCGGTCGTCATGACACTCCCGTGCATCGGGAAGGTGCCAACAACTGTGCCCGCGTCGGAAACGACGTCAGCTGAAGCCACTAAACCGAATTGGAGGGTTTTGCCGGAAGTCGTGCCGTTAGCCAGGTCAATTTTCACAACCACATCTTTGTATGATCCGGAAGAAACCAGGAACATACCAGATGAGTTGGTGAAAGTGTAGTAGCCACTGGAAATGGACGGGGCTTCGCCGACGCGAACGCCGTCAACATAAAGATACATGTTGGAGACGTCATTATCGGAAGAGATGCCAGTCCGGTGGACTTTCAAAGACGTGACTCTGACTGAACCAGAAGCTGGAGCAGTCAGTCTGAAGGTCGCGACCTCAGCCAAAGCCTGCGTGCCATCCGTAGAAAGTGAGTCCGCAACCAAGGTTGTGGCTCCTGGGGTGGCTGGAGACATAGCCACTGAAACTGAACCGGCTGGAGCTGGGGTACCAGAGCCGCCAGTGCCGCCATACAGAGCATTAAACTTTGCTCTGGTGGAAACACCAACAAGTCCGGTGCCGCTTGTCAGTCCATTCGGAGTCAAGATTTCAGAAGCGTATTTCTCCTGGAATTTTACCACTGCGTTGAAGGTCAAAGTGCCGAAGTAGCCGGTTGACAAACCCTCGGGATAAACAGACGAATCCTTGGCCAATCCTTTTTGGAGGATGGTCACTTCAGCGTCAGTCATTCCCTTTTTAAGGGTTTTGGTCAACATGCCCACTCCAGCTCCGGAACCTGATCCAGATCCCCCCTGCAAAGCAGTAAGTTGAGCTTGTAAAGCTGTAATTTGCGCCAAAAGCTCTTCAATGGTGACCGCGACAACTGGTGAACCAGCTGTCAGGGTTGCCACCATCAAGAAACCGGCGACAAATTTTTTGAATGTAGACATTATTTGTTTTTCGTTAATTTTTAGAGTTCTTGAAGCTTTTGATTTTACCCCCCTCGACAGGCTCGGGGTAAACCGTAACCAGCCAAGAAAAGTAATCGACCGAAAGCTTTGGATATCGACCCAAAAGAACTCTGCGTGTCCCGCCAAAGGCGGGAGTTTACCTTGAACGCAGGATAGCCCGCGAACAGGGTAAAGTTTTCCCCGGGAAAACTTTTTTTCATTTCAGAACAGCAATCGACCCCATCCCGCCATTAAAGAAGGCGGGACCTTCCTGTCCTGCTTAGTAAGATAAATGTTGCCAAAGCGCCTGACGAACACCCTTCGACAAGCTCAGGGTGTATTCCTGCTATGCAGGAATACACAAAAAACTTCCCTTGCTAAGCTGAACAGAAAGTTTGTTTTTAGATTATTTTTTTGTAAATTAAGATTCAAGAACCAAGTTAATAAAACAACAAACAGAGTTTCTCCCATAAACAGATAATCAGAATCCTTCAAGCCTCCTATTTTTAACCCCCTTATTAGTCCTCCGTCTTTTCCCCCTTTATCTATAAGAATGACGGAGAACCAGGTAAATTATTACATTAATCCCCCTTAAAGAGCAGTCATTATTATAGTTATTCCAGCCCCTGGTGTCAATGCTAACCCCACACCCATTTAGGACAAAAGGCTACGCCTAATCATCTTTTTATTCCCTATTTTTTCAGCAGGGAAAAAATAGCGTCAAACTCAACGCCTTCAGGCGTCTCGGAAAAAGAAGAGAGCGGAATCTCGATTTTTGAAAAAACTCCGGTTTCCAAAGCCTGTTTCTGGAAATCAAGCGCCCTTTTCTGGGTCGGCGCCCTGGCTTTCATCCTGATTTCCTGGCTGTTTTCCAGAAGCGACAAACGGATAATTGAGACGTTCTGGGCCTGCGAAACCTGAACAATCGACACCATAAACACAGACCAGTTATTATAAATGCTTTCCAGACGACTGATTTTTTCCACATCCTGATTAAACTCCACGGCTTCTTTCTGCAGACTTAAAGCTTCGCTGGTTTCCGGCAAAACCTTCAAAGAGTTTATCTGATCCAGAATCCGGCTTTTCTGGCCCTGAACAATCAATAAAGTCGAACCGAGAATCAGCAAAACCCCGAAAAGTCCGGCAATGACAACTTTTGTCCATAAAGAAACAAAACTCAAGGTCTGGCGGTCTTGATAAATCTTTTCCGTACCCTGCGGCAAAAGGCTGATGATGTCGTCAATGTCGCGCGGAATCAAGCTGCCGCGGATCCCGGCGCCGATCAAGCCGGCATAAACATCCGGGGCTTTCCCTTGCGAAATATCCGGCAGTTTAAGTTCCACCTGCCTCAAATTGAATTTTTGCGCCAGAAAATCAACCAGTTCGTTTTTCAAAACCGGCGCGAACAAACAAAAATGAAGAATCTGCTCCTGGCTGTGCAAAGAAAAATATTCAATAATCCTTTTGACCTCGCGCAGTAAAATCGCTTCCAAATCTTCGCGGGTGATTTTTTGATCCAGGGCTTCGGGAATCTCATCCCAGAAAAGATAAAAATCAAAAAACAGTTTGCCTTGCTTGCCGACCAAAAAACTGATGCCGTCGTCGCCGATTTCAACCATCAAAAGCGTGATGTTTTTTTCAATGGTTTCGGAAAAATAATTGAAGTTTCTCAACAAGCTCAAAGATCTTGATTCCAAAGCCAGGGGCTGAAAACCAGCCTGGTCAAAACTTTCAAGATAAGCGTCAATCTTGACTCTTGAGCCGACGCCAATCAAAAACTCGCGCTGAAGCGTTTTCAGGTTGACGCCAAGATTCTGCCAGTCAAAATAAGCTTCGTCCAAATTCATGGGCGTCGCCTGGACCGCGTTCAACCTGACGGCTTCGTCATAAGAAGCTTCCGGCACTTCCGGCAGTTCAAGAACATTGAAAAAAAAGTTTGCCGAAGACAGGGTGACAATCACCGGCGAACAGTTTTTTGTTGAATCGTCGCAGCGGGCGATTTTCTTCATCTCATCCAAAGCTTTGACCAAGCTGGCTTTGTTCTTCAGTTCGCCTTTAACGATAATCCCGGGCTCAAGTTTTATCTCTGAAAAAATCCTCGGCTTGAGGTCGTATTTTGAAAACAAAAGATAGCGAAGGTTTTTTTCGCCAATCTCCAAAGCGCCGAACTCTTCGTCGGGCACGAGTTTTTTCAGGAAAGCTTTAAACCAGTTTGGCTTTTGCTCTGTCATATGACTATTTTAGCACTAAAACAGGCTCAAATCGCCAGCTCTTGCCAGGAAAGAATCGTCAATTTACCGGTCTGGTCGTCACGAATAACTTTAAGCTGAATTCTTTTCCTGGCATTGCCGACCAAACCAGTCGAGGTTATCAGGCTGAAGCCTGCCTGTGGACTGTCTTTTTCCACGTATATGGTTGCCTGGCCGTTGCCGACGCTTAGGTTGTAGCCCAACGAAACAAAATCCTTGTCCATTGCCAGGCGATACATGGCGTCGTAAGCGCCGGATTCAGCCACCAAGAAAGCTTCCTGGCCTTTGAAGCGCGAAAGACTGGTGGCATTTTCAAGATAACTCAAAAGCCCCATGCTGATGGAAAGCACTGTGACAATCAAAGTAATGCCCATGATAATGGTAATCGCGGTAAATCCCGCAACAGATTTTTGGCGGCGGCTAAAAATAAGCTTGGTTGCCATGAAAAAAATTATAACAGTTTTTATTGTCAGCTCCGACGCTTGCGGTCGGAGCCCCGAAGCCGACGTCGTTGTCGGCTCTCCGAAAGAACGTCGGAGCTGCAACGTCGGGGTTATTAATTATAAATTCTCGGTTGAAATTAAATCCGTGGCAACAACAATTCTCAACTTGTTGGTCCTGACCGGCCAGCAAGACATCAGCCAAAGGTGGGAACCGTTGTCCGGATTTTGCACTTTAAAATCTTTTGGCACGACGACTTTTGAACCGGAAACGCGATACAAATATTTTTTCCCCTGGTTAACAACAATGACTTCGTCGCCGGCTTTAAGTTTTTCCAGCAACGCAAAAACCGAACCGTAATCGCCGCGATACCACGGGTACGCCGAACTGTGGCCCAAAATAATCGCCACGCCCTTTTCCCCGAGCTCATCAGAGTCGGGATAATGAATGACGCCTTTTTCCAGCCATTTCAAAAGCTCCCGGGAATCATTCGTGTCCGGAAAAACAATCTTGGCTTTGACATTGATTCTTGGAATAAAAATAAAAGAATCTTCAAGGGACGGGGCGGCCGTGTTCCGGAAAGCTTCGGAACTCAAAGCGCCTTCGGGAAGCGACGGCAGTTTTATCAGCTCGGCTTGGGCTTTAACCAGCCAAAAAGCTTCCGCCAAAAAAGCCCGACCGTTAAAAACCAAAAATGCCAGAGGCAAAACCAAAATCAAGTACCCAAAAAGATACTTGAAAAAAAGAAGAAAATCGTTTTTTGAAAATATTTTCATCCCGCGCAAAACCCGCCTAGCGAAGCTTTGGCTCTTTTTCCAAACCAATCTCGCCGAAATTTTTCAAAACATCTTTTTCAACCCAGTGCCCGATTTCAGAACCAAGCCCTTGAGACAGCTCCAAAACGTCGTTGATGTTTTCCGCTTCCCGCAAAACTTTTTGCAAAGTCAGGAATTTTTCCAGCTGGTCTTTGTCAAACAAACCTGATTCAACCGGATCGCCAAGATTAACCGCCAAGCGGCTGCCCTTGTAAAACTCAAACCTTTCTTGAGGCGAATTATATGCCATTTTCAAACGTCATTAATCTTAAGTTTGCTTTCCGCCGGAAAGGAGTTATGCTTCTTCGCTTTCCTTGATAATTGATTTTGCTTCTTGGACGACTCTTTCAACGCTGTCAACGCCGGTTTTTCGAGCTTCAGCATCCAGGCCAAGAACAATCTCGTAAAGACCGTATTTTCCGGCAATCGCGTTTTCCAAAACCCTCATCACTTTTTGAAAAGCTTCAATTTCCTGGGCGTCAAGGTCGCGAAAACTGTTGATTTTGTCTTCAAGAAAATCCCTTAATTGTTCTGGGGTGGCAATTCTTAAAATACCAAATGGGGTTTCCATATGAGTCATGATTATTATATTTTAGCTTAAATTATTCTTGCTGTCAGGTTGAAAACGGTTTCCACGCCAGGCAGATAGTTTATCAAGACAATCAGGGCCATGGCAGAAACCGCGCCATACAAGACTTTCGGATAAGGTGTATAGATTTTAGTGAAAATTCCGAGCAAAAGCGACAAAGCCAGGTAACCAACCAGACCAAACAAGACTGGCGACGGGTTTGAAGCCAGTTCAATAATCTTTTCCGTTAAAACCGGATTTTTCGGCAGCTGACTGTCTGAAACTAGACCGGCAAAAACTGGCTCCAACGATGGCGTTGGCGAAGCCTGGGCTGGCGTCGGCAAAACCGTTTCTTCGCCCGCAACAACCGGCGAAACACTCGGCAAGCTTGAAGCCGCTGGTGTTAAAGATGGCAGAAGACTCGGTTTTAAAGAAACAGCTGGGCTTGAGATCAGCGCCGGCACTTCGGCTCCGCTCTGTGCAGGCGCTTGGGAAATCTTTGTTTTCGGCGTGCCGAAAAGCTGAACAATCAAAGTCGTTTCCCTGCCCTGAAAGCTACCCTTAACCACCGCCACGCCGACTTCCTGATAGTTATTGTTCAGGATATTAAACTTGTGTGTCGGTGAACCCATCCAGGCGTCAACCACGTCTTTTGATTCAAAAAAATCAACCGCCAGGTTTTCGCCGGCAAATTTGTAAGCGTAATTATTTTTGTTGAACCAATACCAGGGAGAAACGCCTTCCGGAGAGTTATGCGAAAAATAATTTTTCGCCAGCATATCCAAAGCTTTATCTTTGGCGGCCTGGTCAAGAACCGGATTCTCTTTCAGCGGTTCAAGCCCGGCAGACTGCCTTTCTTCATTTGAAAGATAAACCACTAACCCGGAACTGATATCAGCGAAAAACGGCAGGTCGGAAATTACCAGCCAGGAAACAAAAGAAACAGATTTGATTAAAATCGCCAAAACCACAACTACAGCCAAAGCTTTCGGTCTTAAAGAATAAGGGAGGTTGCCATTAAACCAGGTCGGCAGAAAAAAGTTTTTCAGGAAAAAGATTAGTTTTCTCATTTCGCGTTTCATTGATATATTATAACATAAAAATAAACAAAAGTAAAGGCTAAGTCTCTTTTTCTTTCTTCAGTATTTTAGCATTTCTCTCACGCCATAAACTGATTTTTTTGTGGTCTCCGGAAAGAAGAATTTTCGGCACCTGCCAGATTCCGGATTTCGGATGCCGGATGCCGGATGCCCGGAAGATTTCCGGCCGGGTGTATTGAGGATATTCAAGATAATCTTTTGACGAAAAAGATTCGTTTGCCAAAGATTCTTGTTTGCCCAAAACTCCGGGAATCAGCCTGGAAACAGCGTCAACCACAACCATTGCCGGCAGTTCGCCGCCGGTCAAAACATACTTGCCGATCGAAAGCTCTTCCTGCGCCAAAAATTTGGCGACTCTTTCATCAACGCCTTCATAATGGCCGGCAATCAAAACCAGTTGTTTGTATTTTTTAAGGCGCTCGGCTTCTTTCTGCGTGAAAAGCTTGCCTTTGGCGGACAGCAAAATAATCCTTGATTTAAGATTTCTGATTTTAGATTTAGGATTTTTCTTAAATCTTGAATCCTTAACCCTGAATCCTTTACAAAGCGATTTTATCGCTTTGTAAATCGGCTCAACTTTCAAAACCATTCCAGGGCCGCCGCCGTAAGGCTTGTCGTCAACAGTCTTACGCCGGTCATCCGCCCAGTCTCTTAAATCATGCAGATAAATGCTGATTTTCTTGCTTTTTTGGGCGCGGCTGATAATTGAAGACGAAAAATACGACTGGAAAGAATCTGGAAATATGGAAATAATGTCAAATTTCATACTGGAATTTTATCAGAGTTCTGGAAATTGTAAAAAACAGATGCCGGGGGGTATAATTAACTCATTAATTAATAAAAAATTATGCGTTATTTGCTGGCTCAAGCAATCTCTTCTTTTGAACAAGGCATTTTGCCTTTATTTTCTTCGCCGACTCTGGTGGCGCTTTTGTACTTCCGGGCGGCGGTTTTTTCTTTCGGCTCGATTATTTTCATCAGCGCTTTAATCGAAAAAATCTACGCCCAGAAAAAACTCGCGGAAAGCGCGAAAAAGACCTTAACCCTGGCATCGATTTTCCTTGGCCTTGCCATGACCGTGTTTATGGCTTTTGAATGGGAAAGTCAGCTTTGGGGTTTGATGCTTTTGTTTTTCTTTTCACTGCTGCTTTGGGAAAAGAAAAAAATGTTTTCCTGGCTGTCTTTAAGCCTGGCCTTGGCGTTTTTTGTCGGCTGGTTTTTCATGATGCCTTTAATTTAAAACTAAAACAAACAACCCCGCACATTATTAATGTGCGGGGTTGTTTTTGATCGTAAAATTAGATCTTCAAGTCTTCAACAACATCATCCATGGACGCCATCGCCCTTCCGGTTGTTTCTGTTGAGCCGGCTGGTTCTTCAATCTTAAGATTGACTCTGGCATCGTTTTTTATCCCGACAATCCGCAAAAGAGTGCGAATGGCTTTGGCGGTTGCGCCTTGCCTGCCGATTATCAAACCCATATCCTTCGGGTTGACGGCCAAGGTCAGAAGCACTCCCCTTTCGTCAAGCGTCCGGGTAACTTTGACCTCGTCTGGATAATTGACAATGCCCGTTACCAGCTGTTCAAGAAAAGCTTGATAAACTGCGTCAGACATAGCTTTATATTCTTCTTAATTCCGACTTTTTGATCGTCCCTGCCCCGTCACATTTTTGCCACCGCATCACACGCGAAGCGCGAGTGGCGAATAGCCACCAACCTTCACGGCGCAGCGCTTCGCCCTTGAGGGAAGCACTTATTCAGTGCACGCACTGCGCAAAACAATACAGAAGCAAAAATGTGACGGGGTGTATTTCAAAGAGCGTCTGAGATTATTTTGCCAGAGTTGGATTCAAAGTCAATGCTATTCAGCCGGCGCCGGCTCGGCTTCGGGTTTGGTTTCAACGGCTTCGGGTTTTGCTTCAGGCTTGGCTTCGGCAACTGGTTCCGGATGTTTTTCTTTGCCGTGCAAAGGAATTTTTTTGCCGTCCAAAAGCCCGGCTTTAATCAAAAGATTATGCATTGTCTCGGAAGGCTGAGCGCCCTGGGACAGCCAATAAGAAATTCTCTCGCTTTTCAGCTGAAACTCTTTTGTAAACGGATTAAACCAGCCAAGATATTCTTTAGGCTTGCCTGCCGGACCGCCGGCTTTTTTCGGCGTCACAATCACCCTGAAACTTGGCTGACCTTTCCTGCCGACTCTTTTTAAACGTAAAACCAACATGTGTATTTGATTTTCTCACTATATCAAAGGAATGGGTAAAAATCAAATAATTTACAATTACCAATTTTCAATGAATGGCTCAATTTGAAAATTTTCAAACTGAAAACTTAATGAAAATTGAGAATTGTCTCCCTTCGGGAGATCCACCGTGGGTGGAAAAACTGAAAATTTAAGATTTAGTTTTCTACAAAAAACCTAAATCTTTCAGGGCTTTTTCAAAACTCTCAACCGCTTCCAGGGCTTCGTTGTGAGTCAGTGATTCGGAAAAATGAACCGCCCGATTCCTGACTTCGCGCGCCTGAATCAGTTTTTTCGGCTCCAAAGCGTGCCAAAGGGTTTTTTGCGCCGCCAGCTCAAGAAAAGACTTATCGTTCAAGCCAAGATTCGCCAAGGCGCTCTGAAAAGCCAGGTCGGCGTCAATGACCGCTTGCTTGTCTTCATCAACCAGGTTCTTTTTTAACTTCAGCTTTATCCGCTCAAATCTTTTTGCCAGCCGTTTGCCGGAACCGATCGGATTATTTGAAACCAAAGTTTTTATTTTTTTGATTTTTTCGCCGACAACATTGGTTTTGATGTAAATAAAAACAATCAAACCGAGCAAGAACGCCGTCACCAGAAAACTGACGGTTTTCAGAAAAGCGATTAAAATGACAAACATCTGCGAATCAACAAAATCAACCACTGATTTCAGCATCAAATATTCAAGGCTCGATGAAGGAAAACTTGAAGTAATCTCTGTCAAATCCATAAAATTAACTTACAACTTTACAACAAATAACTAACAAATTAGGCCAATGCGGCATGCCCCCGTTCAAACTGGTGGCCGGTCGCCAAAACCAGCTCCTCGTTAAAATGTTTGCCGATAATCTGCAACCCGACCGGCAGCTTTTTGCCTTCCCGCTCAACAAAACCGCAGGGCAAAGACAGCCCGTTCAAAGACGCCATATTGACCAAACCAGTATAAATGTCGGCCAGATACATGGCCACCGGGTCATTGATTTTTTCTCCGATCCTGAACGCCGGATAAGGCGAAACCGGGCCAAGAATCAAATCAATTTTTTCAAAAGCTTTTTCAAAATCGCTTTTAATCAGCCGCCTGACTTTTTGCGCTCTTGAATAATAAGCGTCGTAATATCCGGACGACAGACAAAATGTGCCAATCATGATTCTCCGGCGCGGCTCCGGGCCAAAGCCGCGGCCTTTGGTTTTAAAATAAATCTCACGGAAACCCCTGTCTGATTCGCCTCTTTTAGACAAAGGATAACGAATGCCGTCATATCGGGCCAGATTGGCGCTCGCTTCAGCCGGCAGAATAATGTAATAAGCCGGCACAGAGTATTTCATATGCGGCAGGCTAATTTCCTGAACTTTGGCGCCAGCCTGCATGAACCAATCAATTGAGCTCTCAATCAGTTTTTTGACGTCCGGATCAATGCCCAGCTCAAAAAACTCTTTCGGCACGCCGATCTTCAGCTTTTTCAAATCCAGAGTTTTGGTGATTTTTTCCGAAAGACCGGGATAAAAAGCTTTCGGTGAAACTGTCGAGTCAAAACCGTCTTTGCCGGCAATGGTTTCAAAAACAATTGCCGCGTCTTCAACGGTTTTCGCAAAGCAGCCAACCTGGTCCAAAGACGAAGCCAAAGAAATTATCCCATGCCGGGAAACCGCGCCATAGCTCGGCCGCAGCCCGACAATGCCGCAAAAACTCGCCGGCTGCCTGATTGAGCCGCCGGTATCAGTGCCCAGAGCAAATAAGCTCATGTTTGCGGCGACCGCCACGGCTGAGCCTCCGGAAGACCCGCCCGGAACCCGGGAAACATCCCAGGGATTTTTTGTGGTTTTGAAAGCCGACTGCTCGGTTGACGCGCCCATGGCAAATTCATCAAGGTTTGTTTTGCCGAAAATAACCGCGTCAGCTTGTTTCAAACGGGAGATGACTGTCGCGTCATAACTTGCTTGATAGCCTTCAAGAATTTTTGACCCGGCCGTCGCCTGCATTCCCTGGACCAAGATATTGTCTTTGACAGCGTAAGGAATCCCCGCCAAAAAGCCCAGTTTTTCACGGCGCTGACGCTTCAGGTCAACTTCTTCCGCTTTGGCCAAAGCTTGTTTTTCGCAAACATGCAAAAACGCGTCAAGCTCCGGCTCTTTTTGTTTTAGCTTTTCAAGATATGCTTTTGCCAGCTCCACCGCGGAAATCTGTTTTTCTTGCAAAAGCTTAGCCGCTTTCTTAATTGTCAATTTTCCCAGTTCCATTCTACTTTCTATTTTCTAGATTCTATTTCTCTATTATTTTCGGCACTTTATTGTAATCACCCTGCTTTTCCGGAAACTGAAGCAACATGTTTTCGTCAAAACCAAAACTGACCGCCGCGTCTTTTTCCCTGACGACATTTTCCAGCTCATGGCCGCCGGCAACCGGTTCAATCCCGGAAACATCAACTTCTTCAAGCTGGGAAATATAATCCAATATCTGCTCCATTTCTTTCTGAAGCTTTTTAAGCTCGGTTTCAGAAAGCTCCATGTGAGCCAAATCAGCCAGATGTTTAACTTGTTCCAGGGTAATCATAGTTTTAACTGACAACAAAAAATGAGGGGGTTAATTATTGATTATAGTTTAAAGATTGATTTAACGCAAAACAGATTTTTTAAAAGATTTTTCACGAAACCAGGCTCAAAAACTCTTTTTCGGAAAGCGTTTTCACGCCAAGTTTATTTGCTTTATTTAATTTTGAGCCCGGATTTTCGCCGAAAACAATGTAGCTTGTTTTTTGGGACACGGATTCTGAAACCTCGGCGCCGAGCTGTCTGACTTTTTCTTTAGCTTCGTCTCTGGTCATTTTTTCCATTTCGCCGGTAAACACAAATGTCTTGCCGCTTAGTTTTCCTTTTGTTGTTTGTTGTAAGTTGTCGGTTGTCAGTTTGATACCGGCTTTTTCCAGTTCCGTCAACAACTCCAGATTTTTTTTGTCATGAAACCAGTCAAAAATGCTTTCCGCGACTTTCGGCCCGATATCCGGAAGAGTTTGCAGTTTTTCAAAACTCCATTTTGATAAAATACCGGCAAGGTCGCTGACGCGCGGTTTGCGGCCGGAAATCGCGCCGGCGACTGTCCGGGCGGTTTCTTCGCCAACGTGCAGGATGCCGAGCGAATAAATGAATCTTTCCAAAGAGATTTTTTTCTTCCGCTGAATCTCGCCAATGATGTTTGCCGCTGATTTTTTGCCGAACCGCTCCAGCGAAGCAATCTCCGGCTCTTTAAGCAAAAAAATGTCCGCCGGGTTTGAGATTAACCCTTCTTCCAAAAACCGGTCAAGAATTTTCCCGCCCAAGCCTTCAATGTCAAAAGCTGATTTTGAAACAAAATGAGAAAGCGCCCTCCGGTTTCTGGCGCCGCAGTTTTTGTTGGAACACCGCCAAACCATGCCCTGATTCACCACTTTTGAGCCGTCAATCGGGCATTTCTTGGGAATGACAAAAGATTTTTCTTTTCCCGAACGCAGCTCTTTAAGGACTCCGGTTATCTGCGGAATAACATCTCCGGCGCGCGAAATCATGACCGTATCGCCGATTTTCAGGTCAAGTTTTTTTATCTGGTCAAAATTATGAAGCGTGGCGCGCTGAATCGTGATGCCGGTCAGCTCAACCGGCTCAAGCACGGCGACCGGCGTCAGATTACCGGTCCGGCCAACCTGAATTTTTATGTCTTTCAAAATCGTCGTCGCCTCAGAAGGAGAAAATTTATAAGCCACCGCGCCCCGGGGCGCTTTGCCGACAACACCGCCCTGGTCAAAAATGTGACTGTTATTGACAATCACGACCATGCCGTCAATTTCATACTCAAGTTCTTCCCGGTGCTTGGCCCAAAAATCTCTGAATTTGAAAACTTCAGGCAAACCGGTTTTTTTACGGTTATGAGGATTAACATTAAAACCAAAAGAAACCAGAACCTTGTGTCTGTCTTCGTGAGTTTTCAGATTTTTCGGCAGGCCTTCAACAATGTCATACTGGAATGAACTGAGCTTACGCGAAGCCGTAATGCTTGGGTCAAGCTGGCGCAAAGAGCCCGCGGCCAGGTTCCGGGGATTGGCGTAAAGCTTTTCTTTGCCGGAAAGCAAATCTTTATTAATTCTTTCAAACTCTTTTTTCGTCAAAAAAACCTCGCCCCTGACAGTCAGTTTTTTCGGCACCGGCCAGCTTCCCAGGGCTTCAATCTTTTGGGGAATGTCTTTAACCGTCAAAAGGTTTTGGGTGACGTCTTCGCCAACCCAACCGTTTCCCCTGGTTGAGCCATGTTTCAAAACGCCGTTTTCATAAATCAGTTCAATCGCCAGACCGTCTATTTTCAGTTCGCAGTAATATTCAAAATCTTCAAAAGAAACTTTCAGGAAGTTTTTCAGCCTTTCTTTCCAGTCAGCCATTTCTTTTTCGGAAAAAGCGTCGTTGAAAGAAAGCATTCTGATTTCGTGCCTGGCTTTGGGAAAACTTTCCAAAGGCTTGGCGCCAACTGTCTGGGTCGGTGAAGTTTTTTTGATTAACCCGGGAAATTTGTTTTCCAGCTCCTGAAGCTCGTTTTTCAGAGAGTCCAAAGCCTGGTCAGAAATCTCTGGCGCGCCAAAGCTGTGGTAAAGAATCCGGTGGTAATTAATCAGTTTCCTTAATTTTTCCGCTCTTTGCCCGGCTTTTTCAATGTCTTTTTCCATTTAAATCTTTGGTTTAAGGCGGTGCGCAATCATCAGCAAAAACAAAGATCCAAAAAGAACAATCACGCCGGAAACAAAAAACAGCATTTTAAAGCCGAAAATTTCGGCGACGGCGCCGCCGACAGCCGCCGCGCCAGCCGTGCCCAAACTGATGGTCGTGTTGTAAAAACTCCACTCCAAAGCAATGCTTTCCTTGTCAAGATGGCGGGAAAAAATCGCATACCAGGCAGTTGTCGCCAGAGCCGTGCCCATGCCAAAAAACGCCTGGACCACGTAAAGCTGCCAAGGATAAGTAATAAACGGATAAAGAAACATCAAAGCCGTGATGGTCAAAGAACCAAGGAGTAAAACCCAGAAATCGTCACGCTCGCCTTTTCTTGAATCAATCAGGCTGGCAACCGGAATCGCGGCAAAACCGCTGAAAAAAGCGTAGATTGAACTGGCCAAACCAACGACAAAAACATCGCCGCCGATAATCTGCTGGGTGATGAAAACCGCAAAAACCGGGCTTGTCA
>LCKC01000011.1 GCA_001001185.1 Parcubacteria group bacterium GW2011_GWB1_45_10
TTTGTTAACTGACTATAAACAATCAAACAAAGCTTTTTCCACCCGTTCTTCAGCCACGATTGAAGACGACTCAAAAGATTCGATGGCCGGCATGTTTGATACACATCTGAATGTTAGCGGGGACGCCCTGGTTACCCAAGCCATCGCCGTGATTCGTTCAGCATTCTCGCCGCAGATTATTCAGCATTTGCAAAACAACCAGGGGTTGGTTGAGAAAATGAAGATTGCCGTTGTTTTGCAGGAAATGGTTGATGTCCGGTGTGCTGGTGTGATTTTTGGAGCCAAAGCCCAGACCGGCGATACAGATATTGTTGAGATTGAAGCAAATCAAGGTTTGGGTGAAGGCATTGTTTCCGGAGAAGCTAAAGAAGTTGAATCCTATAAATTCTCAAGATCTGAAAGGCGAGTGGTGGAAAGAAAAGGACCGGAAGTTTTGTCTCAGCCGGAGGCCAAGGCTTTGTTTATGCTGTCGGAGAGGTTGAGACAGGAATTCAATGATACGCCCCAGGATATTGAGTGGGCGATTGATTCATCGGGCCAGATCTGGGTTTTGCAGTCTAGGGATCTTTATATCAGGAGATGATTCTCGTTAATAATTTAACTCGTTCAAGGATTAACGTAAGGAAACTGGAATTAAAAGTTTTTAAAACTCTCAAGTTTTTGGGAGTTTTAAAAACTTGGCGGCTGGAGCTTTATTTTTTGGATTCCCGGAAAATGGCTTTTTTACACAAGAAACTTTTGAAAAAACCCGGTCCGGCAACCGTCATCAGCGTCGAAACGGGAAAAGGGTTTAAAGTCGGGGAGTTTGCCGGTGGCGGCGAGATTTACCTTTGTTCAAGCGAGATAAAAAAATCCGGTTTGCCGCTGGATTATTTTTTGGTTCACGGGATACTTCACCTTTTTGGCTTTGACCATAAGACGCCAAGGCAGGCTGGTGCCATGCTTGCCAAAGAAAAAGAACTTTGTGATAAAATAAAGGCATGACTCAGAACCTCTTTTTTGCCCTGGATCTTGGCAGCCATTCAGTTAAAGGCATCCTTGCCAACATTGACGTTAAAAACAAACTGGTTGACGTTGTTGCTCGGGCTGAAGCCAGGTCTTCGGGAATCAGGCGCGGAATTATTTTTGACGTTGAGGACGCTTCGCGTTCAATCGGCGAAGTTTTGCGCCAGCTTGAAGAAAGCTCAAAAAAAGAAATCAATCAGGTAAACGTTCTTATCGGCGGTCCTTGCCTGGAAACCAGGTTCGCCAAAGCCTCAATCGTTATTTCGCGGCCGGACGAAGAAATCGGCAGGGAAGACGAACGAAGAATCCAGGAAATGGTTGAGTCTTTGCCGTCGCCGCAAAACCGGACAGTGCTTCACATGATTCCCCAGCAAGGCTTGATTGCCGCCAACCCTTTGGCGGTGGCCAAAGCTTTGGTGCCGAAGCGTGACCGTGAACAAGGCGTCTGCGCCATTGATTTTGGCGCCGAAACGACCTCAATCACGGTTTTTGAAGAAGACAATCTGGTTTATCTTTCAGTGATTCCGCTCGGTTCCCAGAATATTACCAATGACATTGCCAATTCGCTTCAGGTGCATTTTGACACGGCCGAAAGAATAAAAATCGGCTTTGGTCAGGCGTTGGCTTCAAAAACAAGCAAAAAAGACGAGATTGAGCTTTCGCAGTTTGTTGAGGGTGAAGAAGCAGTGGTTTCCAGGAAGCATTTGTCCGAAATTATTGAAGCCCGGAGTTCGGAGATTCTTGATTTTGTGAACGACGAGCTGAAAAAACTCGGTAAAGCTTCAAAGCTTCCGGCTGGCGCCGTGATTTACGGCGGCGGCGCCGAGCTTTCGCATCTGAACCAGCTCGTTAAAAAAGAACTTAAGCTCTCAACCAGAAAAGCCAATCTTGACCATTTTAAAAATTATTTTCCCGAAGACGTGCCGCCTCAGTATTTCGGCGCTTACAGCCTGGTTTTATGGCAGCTTGATTCAATCTTCGGCTCCAGGCAGGAAGGTTTTGGCCGCGGCCTGCCGGGCTTCATGAAAAAACTCTGGGACATTTTTGTGCCTTAAACAAAACAGACCATGAAAAGATCAAAGAAACTCCAAAAAATCAAAATCCTTAAAAAGATTAAAAAAAGCAAGAAAGCGAAAAAAGAATCATTAATCAAACCCGAAGCTCCCCAGAAAAACGGGTTTTTGATTCCCAAAATAAAAATCGTCGGCATCGGCGGCGCCGGCGGCAATGCTTTGTCAAGAATTGACACGGTTCTCTCTGGCATTGAAACAATTTCTTTCAATACTGACATTCAGGATTTGAGGTTCTGTAAAGCTTCAAAGAGAATTCAGATCGGAAAAGAAATTACTCAGGGGCGGGGGGCCGGCATGGATCCGGAAATCGGCCGTCAGTCGGCCGAAGAAAATCGCGAAGAAATTTCCAAAGTTCTTGACGGCGCGGAAATGATTTTTCTGACCTGCGGTCTTGGCGGCGGCACCGGATCCGGCGCCGCGCCAGTCGTGGCTGAAGTCGCCCGGTCTTTGGGCATTATCACGGTTGCGGTGGTGACGCTGCCTTTTTCTTTTGAAGGCAAAGAGAGAGAAGCGATTGCCAAAGCAAGTCACGAAAGATTGCTGGAAAAAGTTGACGCCCTGGTAACGGTGCCGAACGACAGAGTTTTCAACATCATTGACGTCAATACTTCCTTGAAAAAAGCTTTTTGGCAGATAGATGAGATTTTAAGAGAGGGGATTCAGGCGATTTACGATTTGGTTGTCAAGCCGGGATTGATTAACGTTGACTTTGCCGATTTAAAAGCGATTGTTAAAAATTCCGGCGAAGCGCTTTTGGGAATCGGCCTTGCTGACGGTAAAGACCGCGCCATAAAAGCGGCGCAGAAAGCAATTCAGTCACCGTTGCTGGACACGACGATTGACAACGCCAAAGGTGTTTTGTTCAATGTTTCCGCGCGCGAAGATTTGACGATGATTGAAGTTCAGCAGGCCGCGAAAACCATCACCAGTTTGATTTCACCGGACGCCAAAGTTATTTTTGGCACCAGTTTTGACCATCGCCTGCCGAAAAACAAAATGAAGATTACGGTTGTTGCCACGGGCTTCAGTAAAAGCTCCGAAGGACATTCGCCGCTGCCTTTTGGTTACGCTCAGGAAAAATCTTTCAGCTTCGGTTTGAACAAAAACATTGACGAAGACCTCCACGCCAAAGACATTCTTAAAGAAAAAATAAAGCCTTTTGAGTCCTTGGAAGACGAACCTGCTTTTTTAAGAAAAAATAAATCCCGTTAGAAATTCTCGTGAGGAATTTTAACGACTGGCAAAGTAAAATTGCCAGGTGGTTTGCTAATGATATAAGTTGAAGTCAAGATTATTTCTAACAGGATAAGTCGCGCTAGATTAAGCCCCGGCTGAAAACAGGGAAGGCCGGAAAATAATCAAGATAATTTAAACTTCATCTTGTCAACCGCTGCTTCCGCTTACAGGAGGCTGTTTTTTCTTTTGCCTACTGCCTTTTTTATCCACAAGGCGGGCCTTTTCAAATGATACAATCCATTACGTCAACAATTAACTTTTTCCAGCCCGGAGATTATCCGCCAGAGGCGGATTCACCATTGACGGAAAGCGGAAAGAAAAAAACAAATGGCAAAAACATCGCACTCGCTTCATGGCGAGCCAGCTCGAACCATTCATGGTGAGCAAAGCCGAACCATGACAAAAGTCGCTGGCATGACAATTAAGATTCCGGAAACCGTCACCAAAAGGGACGGCCGGGTGGTTGAGCTTGACCCTAAAAAAATAGAATCAGCGATTTCCAGGTGTTTTGCCGGTTTGGATAAAGAACCGAGTATCTCGATTAAGGAACTGGTTAATCAGGTGGTGAATATTGTCGCGGTTAAATATTTAAAGCCCCATGTTGAAGAAATTCAGGACGTTGTTGAAACGGTTTTGCAGGCCGCCGGCGAATACGAAGCCGCCAAGCATTACATTCTTTATCGGGCGGAGCACGCGAAACTGAGAGCGGAGCGGCCGATTCCCGAAGAGATTCGTCAGGCTTTTGCCGAGTCAGATGAATTTTTTCCGACACCGCTGCAAAAATTCCAATTTTACGATAAATATTCAAGATTTAATTACGAGCTCGGCCGCCGGGAAACCTGGATTGAAACCGTTGACCGGTCGGTTGATTATTTAAAAGAGTTGTCAGAATCAAAACTGCCGGCGGCAGTCTACAAAAAAATCAGCGAATTTATTTTGGAGATGAAAGCCATGCCGTCAATGAGGCTTTTGGCGATGGCCGGCCCGGCGGCGAGAAGGAACAATATGTCAATTTATAATTGTTCTTACATGACAGTTGATTCTTTGGATGTTTTTGTTGAAGCGCTGCTGATTTCCATGGCTGGCTGCGGCGTCGGTTTTTCCGTGGAAAAACAATACGTTGAAAACTTGCCGAGAATCAGAAGACAAAAAATTGACGCCAAGCCGGAGAATTTTGTCATTGAAGATTCTGCCGAAGGTTGGGGTGAAGCTTTGAGAAAGGGTTTGGAAAGCTGGTTCAATGGTCAAGATATTATTTTTGATTATTCTTCGATTCGTCCGGCGGGCGCGCCGCTGAAAGTTAAGGGTGGACGGGCTTCCGGTCCTGGACCGTTAAGAAGAATGCTTGATTTCGTCAGAACTAAAATTTTGTCAAAACAGGGAAATTTTTTGCGTCCGATTGATGCCCATGATTTGATGTGTTCAATCGGAGATGCCGTTGTTTCCGGCGGTGTCCGGCGGACAGCCATGATTTCGTTGTTTGATTTTGACGACATGGAGATGAGATACTGCAAGAGTGGGGACAACATTAAAAGCAATGAACAGCGCTGGAACGCCAACAACTCGGCGGTCTGGCCGAACCGCGAGTTGACGCAAACAGAGATTGCCAAATTTGTCATTGACACCGACGAGTCCGGCAGGGGAGAACCGGGTATTTTCAGCCGCCGGGCGGCTTTGAAAACTATTCCTGAAAGGCGGCTTCAATCTGAGTTTGGCACTAATCCTTGCGGTGAGATAATTTTGCGGCCGAACGAGTTTTGCAACCTTTCAATTGCCGTTGCCAGGAAAGAAGACAGCTTGGAGGGCTTGAAAGAAAAAGTGGAGGTGGCCGCGATTATCGGCACGATTCAGTCTTTGGCCACGGATTTTCCGGGTTTGCGGCCGCAGTGGAAGAAGAACTGCGAAGAAGAAAGGCTTTTGGGCGTGGATATTAACGGCCAGATGGACTGTCCGGCAGTCAGGGAAGAGTCTGCGATGCAGGTTTTGAAAGAGATTGCGGTTGAAACGAACAAAAAGTACAGCCAGATTTTAGGCATTAACCAGTCTGCGGCCGTGACCTGCGTCAAGCCGTCGGGCAACTCTTCACAGCTTTTAAACTGTTCTTCCGGAGTTCATGCCCGGTGGTCTGAATTTTACGTCAGGAACGTTAGGGTTGGCGCCCATACTCCGGTTTTCAAAGTTTTGAAAGACGCGGGTGTGCCCATGGATCCGGAAAACGGCCAGACGCCGGAACAAGCGACAACCTGGGTGGCGCATTTTCCCGTTTCTTCGCCTGAAGGCGCGATTACCAGAAAACACATCACTGCTCTTGAGCAGCTGGAATACTGGTTGAGGTCAAAGAAAAACTGGACCGAACATAATCCGAGCGTGACCGTGACCTATTCTCCGAATGAAATTTTGGATATTGCCAAATGGCTCTGGCGCCATCAGGAATTGATTGGCGGCCTGACTTTTCTGCCGGCTTTTGACGCCCAGTACGATCAGATGCCTTACATTGAAATAAACAAAGAGCAGTACGAAAAACTTTTACAGGAATTTCCCGAAGTTGATTTTTCAAAGATTTACCGTTACGAGGAAGAAGACCTGACGACTGCCGCTCAGGAAGTTGCCTGTCTTGCCGGAGTCTGTGATGTGATTTTGTGATCTCGCGCAGTTTATATTTATTCTGGCTCAGCTGTTTTTTTCTTGGTTTTTTACCTTAATTTTTAGCGAATTGAATAAATCCGTGTTTTGAGCTATAATCTTTTATTATGTCTGAGATAATTTTATCGGCAAAAACCAGGGAGATTAAACAAGGCACTGATGACCTGAGAAATCAGGGGTTGATTCCCGCGGTTTTGTACGGGCCGAAAACAGAAAATTTAAACTTGACAGTTTCAGAAACTGATTTTTCCGCTTTCTTGAAATCCGGGCAAAGGACCAAGCCGTTTTCTTTAAAGCTTGACGGCGGCAAAGAAATAAAAAACATTTTATTGCAGGATTTTGTCCGCGACAGTTTGAAAAGCAGGATTTTGAGCATTGATTTTTACCAGTTTGATGCTTTGAAAAAAGTAAAGGTTTCTCTGCCGATTGTTTTGATCGGGAAAGCGCCAGCCGTGGAGCTTGGCGGCGTGATTGTTCAATCAATGGACGAGATTGAAGTTGAGTGTCTGCCGGCTAACATTCCGGAGAAACTCGTTGTTGATATCTCGGTTCTGGAAGATTTTGACTCAACTGTTTATGTTAAAGATTTGAATCTGCCGAAAGACGTTTCCTGCCATATTGATCCGCAGACCGCCGTGGTTTCTGTTTCTGAACCGGCGAAGGAAGAAGAAGTTCAGAAGCCTTTGCCTGATGTCCAAACGCCTGAAGCGGGAACGGCTGAAACTCCGACAAAACCAGCGCAGTAGGTGATTAAACTCAATTCAATGAGTCCCATTAGAAATTTGAGAAAGTTGATTTTTATTCGGAAATGGCAAAGGCAAAAGCCGGCTTCGCCTTCATTAAAAGCGACATTTAATCGTGCAATAATTGAATTTTTAACGGGATGAAGATTATTGATATTGTTCCCCGGAAAAAAACTTTTCCCGAGCAAATATCTCAAAAAAAGACTTTGTCATTGAAAAAACGACTGTTTAACAACCGTTATCTCATCTTGTCAAATCTGTCGCTTTTTTCCAGGTTTGGATTGGCGGTTTTTCTGATTCTGTCATTTTTGGGTTCGTCAATCAGCTTTGTTTCCGCGCCGGTTCAGATCTCTTTCGCGGACACGCTTGAAGAAAGGAAAAATCTTGAACAAAAGCTTTCGGAGATAGAGTCTGAGATTCAGGCTTATGAAAAGAACATTGAAGAGGTCCAGGGCGAAAAAAAGACTTTGGCCAATGAAATCAAGATTTTGGACAAGACCATGGCCAAAATAAACCTGCAGATTAAAGCGATTGACCTGGAAATCCAGCGTTTGAACCTGAGAATCAATGACCTTGGCGTTAACATCAAAGACTCGGAAACCAAAATCGACGCCCAGCGCGAGCTTTTGGGTGATTCTTTAAAAGTTTTTTACGAAAACGGTCAGCTGTCTTTGCTGGAAATTTTAATGAGCCGCGATTCGCTGTCTGATTTTTTTGACGAAGTCAATGCCCAGACCGCAATTCAGGACCAGTTGCAAAAAGAACTGGTCTTAATCAGGGATTTGAAAAAGAATCTTGAAGGCCAGCGGACCAACTGGATAGACAGACGTGAAGACCAGGCGTCTTTGCTCTCAATCCAGAAAGCGCAGAAAGACGAGCTCAACAGCAAGAAGCAGGAAAAAGACAGGCTTTTGTCGATTACCAAAGGCAAAGAAACTCTTTACCAGAATTTAATCAAAGAATCCAAAAAGACCGCCGCGGAAATCAGGGCGCAGCTTTATAAACTTTTGGGCGGCGGCGAAATCAGTTTTGGCGACGCGCTGAAGTATGCGGATTCGGCTTCACAGCAAACCGGCGTCCGGTCAGCTTTGCTTTTGGCGGTTTTGGATAAAGAATCAGATTTGGGAAAAAATGTCGGCAAGTGCAGTTATAAAACCGCGATGGCGCCCGGACCGCCGGAATCAAAAAGAGACGACGTCACTCCGTTTTTACAGATTACCAAAGAACTGGATATTAATCCTGACTCAATTCTGGTTTCTTGCCCGATTTTAAGAGACGGCAGCTACGGCGGCGCCATGGGCATTTCGCAGTTTATTCCTTCAACCTGGATGCTTTACAAATCAAGGATTCAGAAAATTACCGGATCCTTGCCTTCACCCTGGAATCCGAGAGACGCGTTTTTGGCGACGGCTTTGTATCTGGCAGACGCCGGTGCGGCCAATGCCAGTTATTCGAAAGAAAGAATTGCGGCGGCAAAGTATTATGCCGGCAGCCGATGGAGTCTTTATCTCAGATCTTACGGCGACAAAGTCATGAAGCTGGCGAGCTATTACGAAGACCAGATTAAGATTTTAAAACAAGCCGGTTTGAAAGTCAGTCTTGAAAACTAAAAACCCCGAAAGGGGTTTTTAGTTTTGAGTTCGTAAGCCGGATTCTGTTTTCCCCGGCGTGATGTCGGGGTAAGCAATCATTAGTCTAGCTCCGACGTTACCGTCGGAGTCAAGCGACTCTCCCCGCCAGAGGCAGGGCACGGTCTTGTATCCCGTAAGGATTTAGCCGTTTCACTCCTGGAAAACTCCAGGACTACATCTTTCAAAAATTAGATCTCTACTTTCGAAAGATGCTCTTGGGCTTTTCAGCGCAAGACGTCTCTGTTCGCACCTCGTCCCGGATTCAACAATGAAGTTGAACGGGAGGCGGATGTTATCCGCTACGTTGCCCTGAACGAATCAAGGCAGATATCCGGACTTTCCTGACGCCCGCAACTATGTAGTTGTTGGCGCCCGATTGCTCGACTCAATAGTGTATTATAACACGAAACCGGAAAAATTAGAAGAGGCTAATCTTTTGATTTTCAGGCCCGGCTGTGCTAAAATGCGTTTCAGACCATGAAAACAGATATTCATCCGAAATATTTTCCAGAGGCAAAAGTGAAATGCGCTTGCGGCGCGGTTTTTACGATTGGCGCCACCAAGCCGGAAATTGAAGTTGAGGTTTGTTCGCAGTGCCATCCGTTTTTTACCGGCAAAGACAAATTGATTGACGCCGCCGGCAGGGTGGAAAAGTTCCAGGCGAAAGTCACCAAATCAAAACAGTTAAAGTCTTCAAAGCCGAAAACCAAAAAAGAAAAAAATCTGGCGAGGACAAAAAAGCTGAAAGAAAAGCAGTCAAAAAAATAACCAGCGCGACTAATTAAACTTCCGATTGGAGGCTGTTTTTGTTTTGGCATGGCATTAAATTACGAAGATTTAAAAAAAGAGTTTGGAGATCTTTCCGGCAAACTGTCGCAGGCCGACTTTGTTTTGCGCAAGGACGACTACCGGGAAGCGAGCAAGCGGTTCGCCAGACTTTCTTCAATCGTTGAAAAAGCGAACCGGCTTGAAAATATTGAACGGGAATTGACGCAAAACCAAAAACTGCTTCAAGAAACCAAAGATGAAGAACTTTTGAACCTGGCAAAAGAAGAAGCCGCTAAGCTTGAACTGCAAAAAGAATCTTTGCAAAAAGAACTCAAACTTCTGATTAAAAAACTTGAAGATCCGGAAGCCAAAGACGAAGAAGAGATAAACGAGATTATTCTGGAGATCAGGGCCGGCACCGGCGGTGACGAAGCGGCTCTTTTTGCCGCCGACCTTTTCAAAATGTACCAGGCTTACATTGAATCCAAGAACTGGTCATTAAAAGTCATTGATGAAAGCCGGGATGAACTTGGCGGTTACAAAGAAATCATCATGGAAGCCAAGGGCAAGCGGGTTTTTTCGCTTTTGAAATATGAAAGCGGCACGCATCGCGTCCAAAGGATTCCGGAAACGGAAAAATCCGGCCGCATTCACACTTCAACCGCGACGGTTGCGGTTTTGCCGGTTTTCAAAGATGTTAAAATGGAGATAAGCGAAAAAGACCTGGAAATCACTTTTTTCAGAAGCTCGGGCGCCGGCGGCCAGAACGTCAACAAAGTTGAAACTGCGGTCAGAATCAAACACAAGCCGACCGGAATTACAGTCGCTTGCCAATCAGAGCGGCAGCAGCACCAGAATAAAGAAAGAGCCATGTCTATTTTGCAGGCAAAGATTTACGATCTCAAGCTTCAGGAACAGCAAGCCAAGCTTGTTTCCCAAAGGCGGGATTTAATCGGTACCGGCGAGCGGTCGGAAAAAATCAGGACTTACAACTTTCCCCAAGACAGAATCACTGACCACCGGATAAACCAGTCATGGAAGAACATCCAAAGAATTCTTCTTGGAGATCTTGATTTGATAATCAATGATTTGGCCAGAGATGGCGAATTAAACAATTAAAATGTTCTGGAAATCTCAAGCAGACTCAATTGAAAAGGGCGCTTTGGTTATTTCGGGCGCCGCGGTCATCGGCAGCATTTTGGGCATTTTAAAAAATACGCTTTTGGCGGCCAGATTTGGCGCTTCAAGAGACCTGGATATTTATTTTGCGGCTTTTAGGGTGCCGGACTTTCTTTACGGCATTCTCGTTTTTTCAAGTTTGTCCAGTTCGTTCATGCCGATTTTTTCCCGGGCGATTAAAAACGGCAAAGACGACGTTTGGAGTCTGGTTTCCGCGGTTTTTTCGGTTTTCAGCGTGTTTTTCGGGATTTTTGCGCTTTTGGTTTTTTTGTTTTCCGACAAGCTGGCTTATTTAATCGCCCCCGGTTTTTCTTTTGACGATTCGGAAAGACTGTCTTTGATGCTGAGAATCTTGATGATTCAGCCGATTTTTCTTTCAGTTTCAAATCTTTTTTCCGTGACCCTGCAGGGCTTTAAGAAATTTTTTGTTTCTTCTCTGGCGCCGGTTTTTTACAACCTGGGCGTGATTGTCGGTGTTTTATGGCTGTCGAATTTCTGGGGAATAAACGGCGTTGCCTGGGGTGTGGTTTTGGGCGCTTTGCTTCATCTTTTGGTTCAGTTGCCGGGCATGCGGGCCGTTGGTTTTAAACCCAACTTTAACAGGGATTCGTTCAGCCATCTTAAAGAGGTCTTTTTACTGATGGTTCCAAGGTCAATGACGATTTTCGCCAACAACATGATTCTTTTTTGGATTACTTTTGTGTCCTCGCTTTTATCCCCGGGCTCTTTGGGAATTTTCAACCTGGCTGATTCTTTGCAGTCTTTGCCGCTGACAGTCGGCGTTATGTCTTTGGTGACGGCGGCGTTTCCTTTCATCTCTCAGAAATGGGCTGATTTTGAAGCAGACCGAACCGAAGAAAAAAAGCAGGATTTTGTCGCGACTTTTGACAAAGTCTTTTCAGAGATAATTTTTTTGATGATTCCGGTCGCTTTTGCTTTGTCGGTTTTCAGCCGCGAGCTCGTCGGTCTTTTGTTCGGTTACGGAAATTTCATTTCTCAGGATCAGATTCTGACCAGTCTGACGGTTACGGCTTTCGCGGTTTTTCTTCCGTTTCAAGCCGTGAGAATGTTTTTGGTCCGGGCGTTTTTTGCGACCGCCAACACCCGCGATCCGTTTCTTTCAACCCTGGTTTCAGCTTTTGTTTTTGAGATCCCGTTAATCTGGTTTTTTTCCAAGATGCTTGGCGTTCCGGGGATTGCCCTGGGCATGAGCCTTGGATTTTTGGTTGACGCTTTGATTTTGCTTTTTGTTTTTAAAAAAAGAATCGGCATCTCAAGCCTGCCAAAATCAATCAAGGGTTTGGTTTCGGGCTTGCGCTGGGGAATCCTGATTGCCCTGCCGGTTCTGGCGGTCAACTTCGCTTATTACTACATTCCTTTTTTAAGAAGTTTCGGTTTCTGGCCGCTTCTGGTTTTGAAAGCGTTTCTGGCTCTGGCTTCTTTGGCGGCTGGCATTTTTTGGAAATATTTAAGACTCTCTGATTTTAAAGTTTTTTTGAAAAATGACTGAAAAAATCAGAAACTTCGTCATCACCGCCCATATTGACCATGGAAAAAGTACTTTGGCTGACCGGTTCTTGGAACTGACCGAAACTGTGGCAAAGCGCGATTTCAGGTCGCAGTTTTTGGACCAGATGGATTTGGAAAGAGAGCGGGGGATTACCATTAAAATGCAGCCGGTGAGAATGGATTATCGCGGCAAACGCGACGGTAATTACTTGCTGAACCTGATTGACACGCCCGGGCATGTTGATTTTTCTTATGAAGTTTCAAGGTCGTTGGCTGCGGTTGAAGGCGCGATTTTGCTCGTTGACGTAACTCAGGGAATTCAGGCTCAGACTTTGGCAAATCTTCACCTGGCAAAAAAACAAGGCTTGAAAATTATCGGCGCCGTCAATAAAGTTGATCTGGCTTTTGACAAAGATTTTTTGTTTGAGCTGAAACAAAAAATTGCGGAGCTTATCGGCGCCACTCCGGAAGAAGTTTTGGAAGTTTCCGCGAAAACCGGCAAGGGAGTAGGTGGGTTGCTTGAAGCCGCGGTTGAAAAAATTCCTCCTCCCCAGGGAAATGTTTCCGGCAAGCTCCGGGCTTTGGTTTTTGATTCCAGTTATGACCCTTACAAAGGCGTGATTGCTTATGTTCGCGTGGTTGACGGAAAAATCAAGAAAAATGAACTTTTGAAGTTTTTCGCCACGTCCGCTTCAACCGAAGCTTTGGAAGTCGGTGTTTTCCGGCCGAAGCTTTCGCCGACCGGCGCGCTTGAAACCGGCGAGATTGGCTATGTCGCGACTGGCATCAAAGATCCAAGCCTGGTCAGGGTCGGGGATACGGTTTTTTCCAAAATTGACGAAACCACCAAACCGTTGCCCGGTTATCAAGAGCCGCAGCCGGTTGTTTTTGTCAATTTTTACCCTGAAGATTCAAACAAATTTGAAGTTCTGGAAGTTGGGTTGAAAAAGCTTAAACTTAATGACGCTTCGCTTTATTTTATCAAAGAGCGCCAGGAAATTTTGGGTCAGGGATTTCGTTTGGGATTTTTGGGCACGTTGCATCTTGAAATCGTCAAAGAAAGGCTGCGCCGGGAATACGAACTTGACCCGGTGGTGACGATTCCGACAGTGCGTTATCAAGCGGTTTTGAAAACCAGCCTGTCTGGGCAGGCGGACGAGGTTGTTGATATTTTTTCTCCGAACGACCTGCCGACTCCGGACAAACTTTTAGAGCTTCGTGAACCCTGGGTTTCCGGCGAAATTATTGTTCCGAACAACTACATTTCCGGGGTTTTAAACCTGATTCAGTTTAACCGTGGTTTGGCTGGCAATGTTTCAAACATCTCGGAAAAAAACGTTTTGCTTAATTTTTCCATGCCGTTGTCGGAGATTATTCTTGATTTTTACGACAAGCTGAAAAGCGTTTCCCAGGGCTACGCTTCTTTGAGCTATCAGGTTTCCGATTGGCGAAAAGGCGAGCTGGTTAAGCTTGATATCCTGGTCGCCGGGGAAAAAATCGAGGCTTTTTCAAGAATTGTGCCGAAAGAAAAATCTTATTCTTTGGGCAAGCTGACAATTGAAAAGCTCAAAGAGATTTTGCCGCGCGAAGTTTTTGCCGTGCCGATTCAGGCAGCTTGCGGTGGGAACATCATTGCTAGGGTGACGATGCCAGCGTTGAAAAAAAAGCTCGGCGACTTCGGGAAAAATGGCGGGGACCGGACGCGGAAAATGAAGCTTTGGAAAAAACAGAAAGAAGGCAAACAAAGGCTGGCGCAGTTTGGCAAGGTTAATCTGCCGCCATCGGTTTTCTTTGAGGTTTTCAAAGCCACAAAATAACCAAACAACAAACAACCAGAAGTTTTATTTGCTATAATTTTTTTGTCAGTTGTAAGTTTTTAGTTGTCAGTTAACTCCATGATTCCCAAAAAACTCGCTGGCTGGATTTTGGTTATTATCATCCCGTTTTTAGTCGTTGGTTTGATTACTTCCTGGTCCCGCCACAATGATTTGGTCAGGCGTTTTCGCGACCTGGAGCAGGAAATTAAAGGTTTGGCAAAAGACAATCAGACGCTCGAAGAGATGCTGAGTTTTGTTTCTTTGGACGCGGTCAAGGAGTTTGAGGTTAGAAAAAAACTGAACTTTGTCAAACCCGGGGAAAAATTGGTGGTTTTCATTTCGCCTTCGCCAGTGCCGAGCCCGACAGTTGAACCGAGCTGGCTGGATAAGGTAAAATCTTTTTTCAGGCGGGATTAGCTTGTCCTCCAAAGTTTTTGTTTAAAAAATTTAGGAGGATAAATGGCAGTACGATTACTTCTCCCGATTTTCTGTGAATTTGTTAGAATTCGTTGAGAAAATCGAGGACCCCGTTAAATTTGCGGCAGTAGTTCAGTTGGCAGAACGTCTGCTTCCCAAGCAGAAGGTCGCCGGTTCAAATCCGGTCTGCCGCTCAAAGAGTCCGACCGCGCCTCGTAAAAGTTATGTAAAAAAGAGGGCGCGCCCCGCGAAGCTTGAAAAGCGAAGTGGGGTTCTCCTCACTCGCTCATGATTTGCAAAAAAGGTATTCCTCTAATAATTTTTAATTATGGACAAAATTTTTAAACTCATTAAAAAAGAAGAGCTGCGTCAAAAACAAACTCTGATGATGATTCCATCAGAGAACTATGCTTGGCCTGAAGTCAGGCGGGCAGTCGGGTCGATTTTAATGCATAAATACGCTGAAGGCCAGCCTGGCAGAAGGTATTACCAGGGCAACCAGTTTGTTGATGAGATTGAGTTTCTTTGCCAGGAACGAGCTTTACAAGCATTTAAGCTGTCGCCGAAAAAATGGTCAGCCAATGTTCAGCCGCATTCAGGTTGCCCGGCCAACCTGGCGGTTTATCATGCGATGCTTGAACCGGGCCAGAAGATTATGTCTATGTTTTTGCCTGACGGTGGACATCTTTCCCATGGTTGGCATACCAAAGATAAAAAAATCACCTTAGTTTCCAAAATCTGGCGGGTTGAATTCTATAAAGTTGATTCCAAAACCAGAGTTTTTGATTATCGTCAGCTTGAAAAACAAGCCAAAAAGTTCCGGCCGAAAATCCTGGTTTCCGGCGGCACAGCCTACCCCGGCGAAATCAACCATAAAAGAATGGCCAGTATCGCCAAAAAAGCCGGCGCCTGGTATTTGGCCGATATTTCTCATGAAGCCGGCTTGGTGATTGGTGGCGCCAATAAGACCCCGTTTCCTTTTGCTGATTTTGTTACTTTTACGACTCACAAAACTTTGCGTGGCCCCAGGGGTGCGGTGATTATTTCGCGGAAAGAATATGAGGAAAAGATTAATGCTTCGGTTTTTCCAGGTTTACAGGGTGGCCCACATCTGCACTCAATTGCTGGCATTGCCATTGCTTTGGCCAAAGCTAAAACAAAATCTTTTAAGAACTATGCTCGCCAAGTAGTTAAAAACGCTAAACTTTTAGCCAAGTTGCTTAAGGTCGGAGGTCTGGATGTTGTTTCTGACAGTACTCAAAAACACCTTATTTTGATAGATTTGCAATCTCGCGGAACGAACGGTTGGGTCGCCGCTAATGCCTTGGAAGCGGTCGGGATTATTACTAATCGGAACACGGTTCCCAATGAAACGGCTTCGGCTTTTTATCCTTCAGGCTTGCGCTTGGGCACGCCAGCGATCACTGTTAGAGGCATGAAAGAAAAAGAAATCAAAGGAATCGCCGCATGGATT
>LCKC01000012.1 GCA_001001185.1 Parcubacteria group bacterium GW2011_GWB1_45_10
GGAGTTTTTAATTGTCGCGGCGGCCAAAGCAATCAATTTCAGCCTGGATTTTTTCTCGTTTTCTTTTGCTTGCAAAACCGGATATTTTTCGTAAAAGCTGTTTGCCAAACTTGCCAGCTCAAAAACATAGTTAGCCACCAGGTTCGGCAAATAATCGAAGGCGGCTTCAAAAACAACCTCGGGAAACTGAACGAGCTTCCTTAAAAGATTAATCTCTCCTTCAGACAAAAACTCAATGTCTTTGAGCTCCAGTTTGACGCTTTTTTGCCCGGATTTTTTCAAAATGCTCGAAAGCCGGGCAAAACTGTACTGAATGTAAGGACTGCTGTTACCTTCCAAAGACAGCATTTTATCCCAGTCAAAAACAATGTCCGTTTGGCGGTTTTGCGACAGATAATTGTATTTTATCGCGCCAATGCCGACAGACCAGAAGATTTTTTTCAAACTTGCCGCCGACAATCCGGGTTTCTTTGAACCGGCGATTTCTTTCGCCCTCGTAAAAGCTTCTTCCAAAACATCTTCAAGAAGAATGGATTTTCCCCTTCTGGTTGAAAGCTTTTTATGGTCGGCTCCTAGAAGCATGCCGAACTTCACGTGCTTCAACTCTGTTTTCGGCGCCAGCTTGAATTTTTTAGCTATCGCGAAAACCTGCTCAAAATGAAGCGCTTGTTCATTGGCAACCACGTACAAAACCAGATCGGGATGGTAAGCTTTCTGGCGTTGAATAATTGTGCCCAGGTCGCTCGTCGCGTACAAAAAAGCTTCATCGGTTTTCTGAATCAAAACCGGCGGCAGGTTTTCTAGCTCAACAATCAAAGCGCCCTGGCTTTGCTTGGCCCAGCGTTTTTTCTTGAAATCTTCAACGACTTTTTCCGAATATTTCTGGTAAAAGCTTTCGCCGTGCTGAAAGTCGAACGGCAAAGTGCCGAGGATTTTGTAGTTTTTATTAAACTCTTTCAGAGAGTTTTTCAAAAGCGTCCGCCAAACTTTCAGGTTTTCTTTGTCGTGCTTTTGCAGCTTGACGGTTTCCTGCTTAGCTGATTCAATCAGCTTTTCATCTTCTTTTTCCAAAGTGGTGAACCTGACATAAAGTTCGTTCATTTCCTGAATTGTGATTTTTGTCAGCGGCGTTTTTGAATATTTTTTGTAAGCGGCAATCAGCTTACCAGCCAGCATCCCCCAGTCTCCCAGGTGGCTATCAGTAATCACTTTGTGCCCGGAAAATTTGTAAATCCTTGTCAGGGCGTCGCCGATAATTGTTGAGCCAATATGAGCAACCGAAAGCTGTTTGCCGATGTTCGGGCTGGAATATTCAACAATGACTTTTTTGGGGTTTTTCGGCTTCAAAATTTCCTGCGGGCTTTTGTTTAAAGTTTCAACCAAAAACTCTTTTGACAGGAAAAAATTCAGATAGCCGTTTTTTATTTCAATCTTTGAAAAATATTTTCCAAGCTTTTGTCCCAGATCTTTTTTAATGTCTTCGGCAACCAAAAACGGAGATTGCTGGCGCTGTTTGGCCAGAATGAAAGCGGCATTGGTCGTGTAATCGCCAAACTCCAGGCGCGGTGAAACAGAAACGGAAAATTCATCCCTCGACTCTGCTCGGGACAAGTCCGTTTCAAGGATTTTTTTCAGTTCAATTTTTAAAAGCTCGGAAATAAGCATGAATAGAAGTAATTAAGTAAATGAGTAACTAAGTAATTGTAGCAAAAAACCCTCCGGAGCGGAGGGTTTTTTGTTTGGCAAAGACAAAAAAATTAAAATCCCTCCGGTTTGAAACGGATAATTCTGATTCTTGAAATGACACGGGTAAAAAGCATTTTATTTAACTACTTTAATCATATTTAAAAATCTTTGCAAGAAATAAACGTAAGTTCTTAAAAAGGTAGGTTTATTTCCTTTATTTTCTTTTCTATTTCAACGATTTTATTTTTAAAAATTTCGTTCTCTTCTTTCTCTATTTTGTAATATTCTTGATAATTTTTATTTGTATCTAAACTCCTATCTTCTATGATTCTTTCTATGCTTTCCTTTATGATTTTATCCTTTCCCCGTAAAAGACCGTCTCTTTCCTTAACCAACTTATTATTTTCTTCTCTTTTTTTTGTCCAATAAGGTTTTTTATAAATCAATTGATAAAGCCCAACTTTAATATACAAAAATATTTTTTTACCTAAAAACAAGATGATAAAAAAGAGCGTAAATACAAACGCCTGCACGATACCTCGAAAAAAAGCTTCGGCCAAACCCTCAGTCATAAAAATTTCTTTACTCAATTATTATACCTAGTATTTTCACCAAGATAGAATCTCTTTATCAAAACCTCTTTTTTATCCCGCCGCCAACTCTTTATCTGAATTTATCTTTTTCTGGCTTCAGATAAGGAATTGTACTTTTCCCAAAAGACAGTACTGAATTTATCGTTTGATTTCGTGAAATCAGCTCCTTGCTTTGTATTGTGATGATGAAGCCGTTGCTTTAAGTTCTGACTAACACCAGTGTATAACTTGCCGGATTTATTTTTAATCATGTAAACGTAATACATGATATTTTGCCCCTTTCCTCAACTTAACTCGGAATAAACGACTAACTATCGAGTGGCTTGCCATGAGCAAGTTCCGAGAGTAATCGAGGAACGAGTTTATTACGAATGCCCCTCAACTACGTTTGGGACACTCGATTCGCCAAAGTGGTTTACCACGAGTGAGCCCATATTTATGGGCGAATCGAGTGGAGATGGTGGGAGTTGAACCCACGTCCACTGGTTTAGTATCAACGCTCTTCTACAAGTTTAGTCTGATTTATTTCTGCCGAAAGCATGAATCAGCAAATTTTTTCTTTCGGGAGCTTGAATAAAGTTCGGAAAACAGCCATCAAGCAAAACCGCTTCCTATCTCAATATTTTTACGCCCCGTCCGACTTATTGAGAGTCAGCCGGCGGGACGCCCCGACTTTATGTCGAAGTTAGGCAACAGCCAAAGCCATTGCCGGTTGTCTGCTAAAATTGGCAGTTATATTTGTCTCCGATTGGTAACAGGGTAACAGAGTTCCCCGACTTGCGAAGCAATCGACAAAACCAGTGTCGAAGCCCGACATCCCCAAGATTAGTCATCGGTAATCAGTGATTCACCGGTGACAAAAGTTTGGAAGACTACTTTTTCAAGGTTCTTTCCACTTCCCGGTCAATCGCCTTTTTCCTCAAAAGCTCGCGTTTTTCAAAAGCCCGCTTGCTTCTGGCCAAGCCTATCAAGGCTTTAACCCGGTTGCCTGAAGTATAAACCTTTAATGGCACGGCTGTCAATTTCTTCTCTGAAAGCCTTGAAGCCAGAGTTTTTATCTCTTTTTTCTTCAGCAAAATCTTCCTTGACCTGTCAGTCTTGTGGGTTGGCGGCGCGTTTTCCGGCTGGAAAGGATAAATTTTCGCGTTAACCAAAACTGCTTCGTTTTCCGAGTTGACTCTGACAAAACTGTCCGTCAGGTCTATCCGGTTATGTTTGGCTGACTTGGCTTCAAACCCGGACAAAACCAAGCCGGCTTCAAAAGTTTCCAGAATTTCATAATCAAAACGCGCTCTTTTGTTTTCCGCGAGAATCGCCATATAAAATCCATTTTACCACCTTATTACTTGAATATTCCGCGCTTTTTGTTAATATCCTTAATATTATCCCCGCCCTGAACCAGGGGATAAATTCAGCCCCGCAAAACCGGGCACGCAATACATAGTGTTTAGACAA
Source organism: Parcubacteria group bacterium GW2011_GWB1_45_10 (assembly GCA_001001185.1). GTDB lineage: Bacteria > Patescibacteriota > Minisyncoccia > UBA6257 > Brennerbacteraceae > UBA10122. Next base: position 3,735 of record LCKC01000012.1, read on the forward strand.
CCGCCCCAAAAACCAGTTTCAAAATACAAAATCAACGAACAGATAAAATCTCCTGAGGTCAGGGTTATTGACGACCAAGGAGAAAATCTCGGACTGTTGAAAACCGTTGAGGCAATAAGCTTGGCAAAAGAAAAAGGGATTGATTTGGTGGAGATTGCGGTCACGCCGAAAGAAACCGTTGCCCGCATCATTGATTTCGGCAAATTTCTCTACCAGCAGGAAAAAGCCGCCAAAAAACAAAAAGAAAAACAAAGCAAAAATGTTTTGAAGGGCATCCGGTTAAGACTGATGATTCAGCCGCACGACATGCAGACCAAAGCCCGGCAAGCGGAAAAGTTCCTCCTTGAAGGCCACAATGTCCAGGTGGATACGTTTCTCACCGGCAGACAGAGAGGGCGAATCATGGAAGCGGAAAAGAAAATCCAAGAGTTCATTTCCTACATCGGCATCCAGACAAAAATCCTCCAGCAAAGGCGCGGGCCAAGAGGGCCGCAAGTTATCATCAGTAAGAGCTGATGATAACCAAACCGCAATTTCCAATTTCTAATTTCTAAATAATTTCCAAAAATAAAAAAACAAAGAAAACAGGGTTCTCAAAAACATAATTCTCTACCGACATGAAAAAAACTTTAAAACTGATAAGCAAAAGAATCAGAATCACCAAAAACAAGAAGTTGATGCACCGGCAGAAAAAGCAGGGGCACAACAAAGCCAAAGAAAATCCGGACGCCCGAAGATTAAGAAGAAAACCAATCAGCAGCAGAAGCACAGTCATCAGGCAGGTGCTTAAAACCCTGTCTTCAAAATAAAAATATGGTTAGAGTAAAAAGAGGAAAAACCGCAACAAGAAAACGAGAAAAGATTTTAAAACGGGTAAAAGGATTTTACGCTGGCAGAAAATCAAAGGAACGGGCAGCCCGGGAAGCTTTGCTGCACGCCGGCGCCCACGCTTTCGTTGACAGAAAAAAGAAAAAAAGAGTCAATCGGCAAACCTGGCAGGTGCAGATTAATGCCGCGGCCAGAAACGAAGGATTGACTTATTCAAAATTCACGGCACTTTTGAAGAAAAACAAGGTTGAGATTGACAGAAAAATCCTTTCAGAAATCGCCCAAAAACACCCGGACATCTTTAAAAAGATTGTTGAGCAGATTAAAAAATAACCCCAAAAGGGTTATTTTTTAATCTGTCGGGGTGCCGAGATTCGAACTCGGGTCGCACGCACCCGAAGCGTGTATACTGCCCCTGTACTACACCCCGGAACGCTTGGTGGGAACCATTATATCTTACTTCACAAAATATTTCTGCTTAATCTCGCCTTCTTGCTCTGCCTCAAACCCCTGCTTTGTTTCTCTGGCTTTTTCAAACAACTGACGCAGCTTGTCGTCATTGAACTGATTAATCTCCAAAGCTTTTTTTTCAAGATAAGCTTCCGAGTTTTTCCCGGGGTCTTCCAAAACCTCGTCAAGCAAAATCGCCAGAATCCAGCCGACTTTCGGACCCGGCTCAATTCCCAAAATCTCCATCAGCCGCAAGCCGTTGATTTTCAGCATCTTCGGCGACACCGGATCTTGCCTGACTTTTTCAATCATAAACAACAGATGCCTGATTTTGTAGGTGACGGCTTTGGGCACGCCGGAACCAATCCGGTCAGCCTGGCGAAGCTTGATTAAATCGTCTATGTGTTCAACGCCGACGCGCGAAATAAACCGCCGGACACCGGCCTCACTCACTTCGCCGACATTGTAGTAAAACAAATGATAACGCACCAGATGAACGACTTTTTCAACAACTTCTTTTGGAAATCTTAAGTACTCAAGCATCTTCCTGGCCATTCTGGCGCCGACGATTTCGTGGCCGTGGAAAGTCGAGTTGATGCCGTCTCCTCTTTTTGTCCTTGGCTTGCCGACATCGTGCAGTAAACTTGCCAAACGCAGAGTTAAAGAAAAATCTTTTTTGGCGGCGTAATCCAAAGCCAAAAGATTATGCTCCCAGACATTATAAATATGGTGTTTGTTCTGACCGACCTCAATGCCTTCGCGAAGTTCGGGCATAATGTATTTCAGCAAACCAAACTCTTCCAGCGCTTCGATGCCTTTTTTCGCGTTCGGCGCCATAATGATTTTCGCAAACTCATCTCTGATTCTTTCCAAAGCGATTTTCTGAAGGAGCCTGGCATTGCTTTTCAAAGCTTCGGCTGTTCCAGATTCAATTTTCCAGCCAAGCTCGCTGGCAAACCTGACTGCCCTGACCAGGCGCAAAGCGTCTTCCTGAAATCTTTTTTCCGGTTCGCCAACCGCCCGCAAAAGTTTGTTTTTCAGGTCTTGCTGGCCGCCGTGAGGATCAGTAATCTCCCCCGCCATCCCTTCAACTACGCTCAGGGCAAGGGCATTGACAGTAAAATCGCGTCTAGACAGGTCTTCTTCAATGGTTTTAGCGAACTTAATCTCGTCCGGGTGACGTTTGTCTGAATACCTTCCTTCAATCCTGAAAGTGGTTATCTCAATAATATCCCATTTATGTTTTTGTTCTGCTCCGACGCTTGCGGTCGGAGTCCCGACCGCTTCGCGCGTCGGGATCTTGACGCCGACAGTACCAAACTGATTTTCATAAACCGAATCGGGAAATATTTTTTGAATCTCAGCCGGCTTGGCGTTTGTCGTCAAATCCCAGTCTTTTGGGCCTTCGATATTACTCAGGCCAAGTTCAACAAGCAATAAGTCCCTGACGCAGCCGCCGACAAGATACGCGGAAAAACCAGCTTCAGAAAGCTGTTTCGCCACAGAAATTACTTCTTGGGGGATTTTATAAACAGTTTTTGACATTACTTAGTCGTGCGCCCGGGAGGATTTGAACCCCCAACCCCTTGATCCGAAGTCAAGTGCTCTATCCGTTGAGCTACGGGCGCTAAGTTTTACTTATTCCATTATCAATATAGAATAAAAATGATAAAATAACAAAAATATGTTTTTTGAAACTCTCGGCTGGTTTGGCAGTTTTTTAATTATTCTGGCTTATTACCTCCTCCAAACAGACAAAATTGAAGAAACTGATTTTAAATACCAAACCATAAACATCCTTGGTGCGTTGATGCTTGGAGTAAACGCTTATTACAAAACCGCCTGGGCGATTCTTACGCTCCAAGCCGTCTGGATTTTGATTGGTGTTATGGGGATTTTAAAATCTAAAAGCGCCCGTTAAGGGCGCTTTTAGATTTCATTCCGCCTCAACTTCTTTTTCTTTTGTCCCGATTTTCAGTTTTTTTGATTTCATTTTTTGGACTCTGGGAATCCTGATGGTCAGAACGCCGTTATCCATCTCGGCTTTGGCTTTTTCAATGTCAACCTCCTGAGTCGGCAAGGCAACGGTGCGGGAAAAGCCGCCCCAGTAGCATTCCTGATAAAAATAATCTTTTTCTTCAACGACCTCCTGTTTTTCCCTTTTGCCGGAAATTGTAATCATGTCGTTTTCAATGGCCACGTCAATGTTTTCCTGGTCAACTCCGGCAATCGGCGACTGAATAACAATTTCTGTCGGCGTTTGGAAAACGTCAATCGCCAGCTCTCCCAAAGCATCGTCGCTTTGCGGCATCGGCGCCAGCTCGTCTGCTTGTTTCTTGTTTTTCTTTAACATTGTTTTATCCAGTCTTAATCGTTAATCCCATTATATCAAACTTCCGGTTTTTTCAGGATTCGGCTTTGCCGCCGGAACCGCTTCCGCCAAGACCGTTTATCAGAGTCGCCGGCGTTTTCAGCTGGCGCAAAATCTCGGCGTCGCGCAAAAGAAACAGCCCGACAATAAAAAGAAAGACTACGGAAAAAACATAGATTGGCATACCGAAAACCATCACGCTCAGATTGAACAAGCCGTGAATCAGCGTCGCCAGAAACAAACCCATGAAAAGATACTGGGGATTTTTGCGGCGGACAATGCCGATCGCCCAAAAATAACCGACTAAACCGGACGCCAGAGTATGCAAAAAATTGGCGCCGATGAATCTCAAGGAAACAAAATAAACCACCTGCGACAGATCGCCGAAAAACTGGTTGAAGATTGAGACCAGATAAATGATGTTTTCGACAAAAGCAAAACCCAGAGCAATCACCGACAAATAAATAATCGCGTCAATCGGCTCGTCAAAAACCAGGCTTTTGCGCAAAAGGAAAAACGCCATCAAAAACTTCGCCAGCTCCTCGACAAAAGCCACGCCAATGAACATAAACCAAAAAGAGTTCTGAATCAGAGCCCTTTCAGCCCCGGAAACAGACTGGATTAAACTCAAAAGGCCGAGGCCGGCGCCCAAAGCCACGACGGTTGAAAAAACGCCGAGGAAAAACGCCAAAAGCAAAAACGGCGGCGGCTCGGGGTGGGGGTCTTGTTTCAAATAAAAATAAAGCCAGACAAAGTTCGGAATAACGCTGAAAACAATGATTAAAAAAGCAAACACTGCTAAAAATTTCTAATTACTAATATCTAATTTCTAATGAAACTCCAAATTGACAATTTTAAAGTTTAAGAAGGCCAGGATTCTTTAATCAAAAGAGAGTTATTTTTGGCAAACATTTTCTGCCAGACAGCTTCGGTGATGAACGGCATAAACGGATGCAAAAGTTTCAAACAAACCGAGTAAACGTGGAAAAGAACCGCCAAGACTGTTTTGTCGCCGCTTTTTATTCTTTGCTTTGACTGCTCGATGTAAACGTCGGCGAACTCATGCCAGATGAATTGGAAAAGCTCTTCGGAGGCCTGACCAAAACGATAGTTATCCAACATTTTTGTCGTCTGTTTGACGAGCTTGTTTAAAGACTCAATAATCGCGCGATCAACTTCCTCAAGCCCCGGCATCCCGGGCTCAAATCTCTGAAACCCCTGTTCTTTTGAACTCATAATGATAAATCTGCCGATATTCCACAGTTTATTCGTGAAGTTCCTCATGCCCCTGACTTTTTCGTCGCTCAAAGAAACGTCGCTCGCCGGCCCGACGCCCAAAACCAAAGCCAGACGCAAGGCGTCGGCGCCGTACTGATTAACCATCACCAGCGGGTCAATCACATTGCCCTTGCTCTTGCTCATTTTCTTGCCGAATTTATCAACCACCCGGGCGTGCAGATGAATGACGCGAAACGGCACTTTACCTGTCAAATATAAACCCACCATCATCATTCGACCAGCCCAAAAAAACAAAATGTCCCATAAAGTATCCAAAACGCTGGTTGGATAAAAATACTCAAGGTCTCCCGGATTCGCTTTCAGAGTATTGACCGGCCACTGACCGCTCAAAAACCAGGTATCAAAAGTGTCCGTTTCCTGAATGACATTCGGACCGCCGCATTTTTGGCACGATCCGTCTTTCAACTGATAAGTGGCGTCCCCGGTTGAAAATAAAGACTGCAGGCCGGATTTGATCTCTTCAAACGAATAGCTTTGCTTTATCTCTTTGTACGGCCCGGAAACCACTTCTTTTTTCTTGTTCAGAAAATTAATCCTGATTGAATCATTGCAGTCCAAGCAGTACCAAGCCGGAATTCTTGGACCCCAGACAATCTGACGGGAAATGTTCCAGTCTTTGATGTTTTCCATCCAGTCAAAATACATTTTTTCAAAACGCTTTTGGGGGAAGATTTTTGTCTCCCCGTTCTTCACCGCCTTTATTGCCGGCTCGGCCAATGGTTTGGTTTTCACGAACCATTGCGGGAAAACCATTGGTTCAATCACTGTGCCGCATCGATAACAAGTTCCGACTGAATGTTTCAAAGGCTCCTCTTTCACAAGCTTTCCGGCGGCTTTCAGGTCTTTGATGGTTTCTTCCCTGGCTTTTAAAACTTTCAGGCCAAGATATTTTTCCGGAACATTAACCATTTTCCCTGAACGGTCAACCACGGAGATTGTTTTCAGCCTGTGTTTTGAGCCGATCTCAAAATCAACCGCGTCGTGCCCCGGGGTTATTTTCAACGCGCCGGTGCCAAACTCCAAATCAACCAGCTCATCCTGAATCACGGGAATTTTTTTATTGATTAAAGGGATTATGGCTTCAGCGCCCTTGAGCTCTTTGATTTTTTTATGCTTCGGGTTGATGGCCACGGCGACGTCGGCAAAGATTGTTTCCGGACGGGTCGTCGCGATGATAATCGGCCCGTAATCCAGATAATAAAGCTTGTCTTCGCGCTCTTCATACAAAACCTCCAGGTCGGAAAAAGAAGTGCCGCATTTGGTGCAGTAATGAACAACCCTTTCCCCTCTGTAAATCAAGCCGTCTTTGTGGAGCTTCATAAAAGTCTCCAAAACTCTCTCAACTATCTCCGGCTCCATGCTGTAATGATAACGCGACCAGTCCAGGGCAAAACCAAGCCTTTTCAGCTGGTCTTTGTTGGTCAGCCGGTTTTCTTCAACGAATTCCTTGAGTTTTTCAAAAAGAGTTTCCCGGTCAAAATCAAACCGGCTTTTGCCTTCTTTCGCCAGTTTTTTTTCAAAAACAAACTGGGTTTCTATGCCGGCGTGATCCGCCCCGGGCAGCCACAAAGTCGGGTCACCTTTCATGATATGGTATCTCGTTAAAATGTCTTCAATGACAAACATGCCATGACCCATGTGCATCGGGTCATTGGCGTTCGGCAACGGCAAAATAATCGTGAAGGGTTTTTTCTTTTTGTCAATTTTGGGCGTAAAAACATTCTCTTTTTCCCAAAGAGAATAAATCTTTTCCTCAACGCCTTTTGGCTCAAAGTTTTTTTCAAGCTCGCCTGCCATAAATCAAGTCTAATCTTTGATTTTAACCCGTGAAACAGGCAGTGGCAAGTTGGCTTCAGCTTTAACTTCACGCCAGTTAAAGTTTTGTTTTTTGTTTTTTTGATAAGCGAAAAACCCGGCCGCGGCAATCATCGCCGCGTTGTCAGTAATGTAAGCGCGTTCCGGGAAAATCGCGTCTGAATTTTTCAAGAAAGCGGCTTTCAGGAAAGAGTTGGCGGCCACGCCGCCGCCGACCAAAATCGATTTGGCGTTAAACTCTTGGGCGGCTCTCAGGGTTTTTTTCAGCAAAACTTTGATGGCTGCGTTCTCAAAAGAAGCGCAGATGTCTTTTCTCAGCTGTTCCTGGCTTGCGGAAAGTTTAGTAGCGGAAAAGTTGAACCCATTGCCTTTCAAAAAATACAGAATTGAGGTTTTTAATCCGGAAAAACTGAAGTTGTAGTCTTTTGAGTTAATCAAAGGCGACGGGAAAATGAATCTTGACTGGTTGCCTTCTTTGGCCAGCTTATCAATTACCGGCCCGCCGGGATAGCCAAGATTCAAAAGCCGGGCAACCTTGTCAAAACACTCGCCAGCCGCGTCATCCAAAGTCTGACCCAAAAGAATGTATTTCCCGTAGTTTTTCATCAACATCAATTCAGTGTGGCCGCCGGAAACAATCAAAACCACGGCTGGGAATCTGATTTGTTTTGAAAGTTGTCTCGCTCTGGGAGATCCGCCTCTGGCGGAAGAATTGTCTCGCTTCGCGAGATCTGGCGTAGCCAGAGAAATTGAAAACTCTCTAATTGGTTTTAACCAATTAGAGTATATGTGTCCTTCCAAATGATTGACGCCGATTAAGGGCCGGTTGATTGACCAGGCAAAAAGTTTTGCGAAGTTGACGCCGATTAAAAGAGACGGCGCCAGCCCGGGGCCTTTGGTGACGGCAATCAAATCCGGTTTTTTTGAAACCCCGGATTCTTTCAAGGCCAGTTTGAAAACTTTATCAATGTTTTCCGAATGTTTTCTGGCTGCCAAAACAGGCACAACGCCGCCAAACTTGGCGTGCAGCTTCACTTGCGAAGACACGACATTACTTAAAACGCGAAGTTGAAAATTTCGCGTTTTATCCCGAGCTTGTCGAGGGACTTTAACCTCAACAAAAGCCACTGAAGTTTCGTCGCAGCTGGTCTCTATCCCAATAATCAACATGGTTTAAAGGCTGTTATTTAATATAAAAATTGAATTCGTTTTCGGCACGTCTCGCCCTGTCTTCGACTCTGAGGGATGAGCCATTGGGCTCAGACTCGAACGAGAGCGCAGTCGAAGGATCTCTATCCCAAGAATCAACATAACGGGATTATAGCAAATCAGCTGAATTTCTGATAAAATGACCGCACCGTTGCTTTCCTGTCTGAAAATTGGGAATTGTCTCGCTTTGCGAGATCTGGCGTAGCCAGAAGAATTGCTCTAATTGGCCCTATCGTCTAGCCTGGTCTAGGACAACGCCCTTTTCCGCCAGAGGCGGATCCGCTATTGGCGGACACGGCGCAGACGCAAACAGAAACGTGGCGCATTATCTTTACGTCATTGAAAGTTTAAAAGAAAACCGAAAATACATTGGCATCTCTGCTAACCCTGAAAAACGGCTGAAGAAACATAATCGCGGCGAAGTCAGGTCAACAAAATTCTACAGACCCTGGCGCTTACTAAACACGGAAGAGTTTAAAACAAAAACATTGGCCAGAAAACGAGAAATATATTTAAAAAACAACTATCAAGAAAGAAAAAGAACATTGAGTATGATAGAGTGAGCGACAGACGGCCCTATCGTCTAGCCTGGTCTAGGACAACGCCCTTTCACGGCGTAAACGCGGGTTCGAATCCCGCTGGGGCTACAAAATGTCTTACCTTCGGCTGGCTCACGCGTTTGAGCTGAAAAACAAAAAAGAAAGACGGGTTTACCGGCTTCTGGAGATTTTTCCGGGGTTTCTCACCTGGCTGACTTTTATTTTGATGTTTTTCGGCGCCGTGTTTTTCCCGATGGCAACTTCTTTTTTTTTAATCAGCTTCACGATTTTCTGGTTTTTAAGGACGGTTTATTTGATGGTTCATCTCCGCTCCGGATTCTTGCAGATGAGAAAAAATCAGAAAACCGACTGGCGCGCCAAACTCTCAAGCCTGAAACTGCCAAACCCTGCCCTACCGCAGATAAAGTCCTGGCAAGAAATAATCCATCTGGTGATTATTCCTTCTTATGGAGAGCCTTACGAAGTCATTAAAGAAGTGGTTGGCGGCATCAGCAACTCCGGCTACCCAACAGAAAAAATCGCCGTGGTTTTGGCCATGGAACAAAGAGACGGCGAGCTTCAAAAGCAAAGAGAAGTTATCGCCGAAAAAATCAAAAGTGAGTACCAGGACAGATTCTTGCAGTTTTTGGTGAGTTTCCACCCCGGAAATATTCCCGGAGAGATTGCCGGCAAAGGTTCAAACGAACATTACGCCGGTAAAAAAGCTTTGGCGCTGATAATTGAGCCGAAAAAAATCCCTCACGAAAACGTGATTGTTTCGTGCTTTGACGCCGACACCGTCGTCAATTCCGGATACTTCGACTGCTTAACTTACAATTATTTGAGCTGTGAAAAACCTCTCCGTTCAAGCTTCCAGCCGGTGCCTTTGTTTTTAAACAATATCTGGGAAAGTCCTTCGGTCTCAAAAATCTTCGCTTTTTCCACAAGCTTCTGGCAGTTAATCCAGCAGTCCCGACCGGAGATTCTGGTGACTTTTTCTTCGCAGTCAATCGGCCTGAAGCCTTTGGTGGAGGTCGGCTTTTGGCAGGAAAACGTGGTTTCCGAAGATTCCCGGATTTTTTACCAGTGCCTGCTCCATTTTGACGGCGACTGGCAAACCGTGCCGCTTTATTTTCCGGTGAACATGGACGCCAATGTTGCGCAAAACTTCTGGCAGACTTCAAAAAATATTTACAAACAGCAGAAAAGATGGGCTTACGGCGCGGAGAACATTCCCTATCTTTTGTTCGGCTTCATGAAAAATAAAAACATTCCCAAAAGAATCAAGTGGCGGTTCGGCTTCAATATTATTGAAGGCTTCCATTCCTGGAACACCCACTCAGTCATTATTCTTTGCCTGGGCTGGATTTTGTTGTGGCTCGGGGGCAAAGAGTTCGGGTTTTCCATCCTGTCTTTCAACCTGCCGCAGATTCTCGGTTCGTTAATGCGGCTTTCAATGTATGGCATCTTCATCTCCATGTATATGACGATTGCTTTATTGCCGCCTCCGCCCAAAGAAAAAATC
>LCKC01000013.1 GCA_001001185.1 Parcubacteria group bacterium GW2011_GWB1_45_10
ATGCCTTTACACTTTCAGGCAGATGTCCATCCTGCCCAAGCCGACCTTAATAAACTCCTCCGTTACTCTTTAGGAGGATTGCGCCCCACAAAAACTGCCCGCCAAACACTGTCCCTTTGCGTTTTTGCCGCAAGGGTTAGATTTAAAAATCAAACAGAAGGGTGTTTCATTGACGACTCCATTCCAACCGAAATTGGAACTTCAAAGTCTACCCTCTACGCTACGCAGTCTGATACTTAAATCAATATCAGGCTACAGTGAAGCTTCCGGGGTCTTTTCGTCTTGCCGCGGGTACCCAGCGTCTTCGCTGGATTCGCATTTTCACCGAGCTAGTCCCTGAGACAGTTTCTCAGTCGTTAAACCTTTCGTGCGCGTCAGAACTTCATGTTCACCTTCTATTTTCATAGAAGCATAGACTATATCTTCATCTGAACTAAAGACAAAAGTTTATCTTTTGAATGCTTCCGTTTTCCGGAGCCATTCATCTGATAAGCCAGCTCAACAATCTCTTTAAACCCTTCCGGCTTCAGGTGTTTTTGTTTTTTCATCAGTTTGCAGATTTTGGCAAACAAAATGAAATCTCTTTGTTTGGATGATTTTAAGGGAAAGTTCTGGAAATGAGGAATCACTTTTTCAAGTAATTCGTCCAGTTTCCTGACTTCGTATTTCAATGTTTTGTCCCCGTAGTCACGGCGGAGAAAGCCACAGTCGAAATACTTCATCATTGCGTCCAAGACTTCGCGCCGGTCAAAATTCTGACCGACAGCAAAACTTGGCTTTACTTCCCAACCAATCAAGAGTTTCGGTCTCTTTGAAAAAGAGACGCAAAAACATCCTTCACCATCAGAGTAACCAGAGATATAGTTGGCTAACTCTTTGTTCAGCGTCGGCGTATTATAACGTTCCATGATAAATATTTTATCATTTTACGCTATCTTCGTCACCGCCAAGTGGCGGCGACTCCAGTCGTTACGGGGTCCCTGATTTTCAATCCAGGGTTCCCACGGTATTCTCTTGCCTTCATTGTCTCGCCCTTGATGCGAAACTCCAGCGAGGAGTTCACCGTTTTTAGCCGATTTTTCTCCCGACGTCTCCATCGGGACAGGCAACTTTCTTACCTGACAAGGAATTGCGCTACCTTTGGACCCTTATAGTTAAGGCCGACATTGACACGGGCTTCGCCCAGTTACCTTCCATCCCGCAAAGCGGGACAGTCAGCGCCGGGTTTAACCTTGGTGCATCGGTCAGGTCTCACCCCCTATACATCCTCTTACGAGTTCGCAGGGAGCTGTGTTTTTGGTAAACAGTCGCCAAGAAAACTTTAGCTGCGGGCCCGTCCAGATATCGGATTTCAGAAATCAGATATCAGAAAAAATCTGAAAGCTGACGTCCGAAGTCCGACATCCGACGAGTCAGGGCATATTGCAAACTTACGCCCAGCTTTTTTGCCGAGTTCCTTAGGGACCAATCACTCGTTGGCCTTAGGCTTCTCGCCTCACCCACCTGTGTTGGTTTTGGTACGGATTCTTTTTAAATAATCTTAGAAGCTTTTCTGGGAAGGCTCTTCGGTAAAGTTCAACCGCCTAAACGGCTGTTCTGTCTTTCTCCGAACTTTTGGTCGAACCTGAGACTGCCGGATTTACCAAACAGTCAGTTCTGGAAAATAACAACGCAAATCCATTAATGCGCTTTACCTTTTTTCCTCCGTCACTCCGTCGATTTAAAAAGAAGGGCTGGAATATTAACCAGCTGTCCATCATCTGCGCTTTTCAGCATCGACTTAGGACCGCCTAACCCTGGATCGATTGTCGTTGTCCAGGAAACCTTGGGTTTACGGCCTGCCGGTTTTTCACCGGCATTGTAGGTTACTCATGCCAACATTCTCACTTCTGTACGCTCCACTCCGCCTCACGGCTGAAGCTTCAGTGCATACAAAACGCTCCTCTACCACTTGTTTCGCAAAGCGAAACAAATCTCCAGCTTCGGTACCTTACTTAGCCCCGCTAAATTTTCGGCGCAACCAGCCAATCAGATATCGGATTTCAGAAATCAGATATCAGAAAAAATCTGAAAGCTGACGTCCGAAGTCCGACATCCGATATGGCAGTGAGTTGTTACACACTCTTTAAAGGATGGCTACTTCTAAGCCAACCTCCTGCCTGTCTTCGGCTGATCACTACCTTTTACACTGAGTAAGGATTTAGGGACCTTAGCTGGGAGTCAGGGTTCATGCCCTTTTGACTCATGCCCTTTTGACCATGGAGCTTAGACCCCACAGTCTGACTGGTTATCAATAATCACAGTATTCGGAGTTTGACTGAGACAGCGAGATTTCTCCCTGACAGTCTCAACCAGTGCTCTACCCCCATGATTAGTTAAAATAACCGCTAGCCCTAAAGCTATTTCGAGGAGAACCAGCTATTACCAAGCGCGATTAGCTTTTCACTTCTACTCTCAGATCATCCCAGGGCGTTAAACGACCCACGAGTTCGGACCTCCTCCAACCTTTCGGAAGGACTCATCCTGTCCAAGAGTAGCTCGCCTGGCTTCGGGTCTTTTCTTAATGCTATGTAAATATGCTCAAAGCTTTGAGAACATATTTACGGCGCGCTATTAACACTTGCTTTCGCTATACCTTCTCTCCCTACGGGAGATTAAATTAAGCATTAAGAAAAACTCGTTGGCTCATTCTTCAATAGGCACCCCGTCACCCCGCCTTGCGGCAGAGCTCCGAGTCCTTGTAGGCATAATGGTTTCAGTTTCTATTTCACTCCCTTAACCAGGGTTCTTTTCACCTTTCCCTCACGGTACTAGTTCACTATCGGTGTAGAAGAGTATTTAGCCTTGCGAGTATAGTTCTCGCGGATTCCCCCGACGCTCTCGTTTGTCGGGGTACTTGGGAACCAAATTGATTTGTTTTTTAAGTTTCGAGTACAGGACTATCACCTTCTTTGGTTGTTCTTTCCAGAACATTTTTCTACCAAAAAAACAAATGTTGTTATCTGGCCCCGCAACCCCATCTCGCACTCCGCGCGAGAGAATCAAGATTTACGATTCAGGAATTAAGAGTTTTTCTTAAATCTTAAATCATTATTCTTAAATCTCTTGTGCGAAGCACAAGTGGTTTGGGCTCTTCCCCTTTCGCTCGCCGCTACTTAGGGAATGAATAGCTCACTTCACTATCGCGAAATGTCTGATTTGAAATCGTCACGAGTTGCGATAGTGAAATGTGTTATCTTGTTTTCTTTTCCTCTGGGTACTGAAATGTTTTACTTCCCCAGGTTCGCTCAGTCCGACTTAAAGTCGGAAGTTATTGAGATTTGTCTCAATAGAGTTTCCTCATTCGGAGATCTCCGGATCAAAGCCTGTTAAGCGGCTCCCCGAAGCTTTTCGCAGCCACACCACGTCCTTCGTCGCCTCTTCTACCCAAGGCATCCACCATCTGCCCTTAATTAAATGCGAATGCCTGCTTAAACCTCAATTCACAATGATTTCTTTTCCAAGATTAGTTCTGTTAAGCAGTGCGGTTGAACGCAAAAAATACGAAAAGACGTAAAAAATCTTGCGTTCCCAGAACCTTAGCCAAGTCTGCCATCCGCCGATTGGCGAAGCCAGAGCCGGCATCATTGTGATTAGTTATCAACTTAAATTGTTAACGTGCTTTAAAAAATAAAATCCGCTTTCTAGGAAAGCGGTTCAAAAACTCCACCAAAAAACAGGTCAAGTATTTTTTCGCCTTCCTAGATACTGATTTTTTCTCATGTAAGTTGTGTCCAGATTATAGCAAAATACAGTGATTTGTCAATGTATTTAGAAGATTCAGCCCCTTACTCTGCCAAAGCTGTTTATCTCCCGGGTGCCGCCGGGATTTGCCGGAGAAAACAGCCAGCCAGCCTGGTTCAAGTCTTCAAATAAGGCCTTGCCAGCTGATTTTGTGGCGTGGAAAACAATGATTCGGCCCTGCTCACTTTGAGTCGGCAACTTAATTTCATAAACTAAAGCCACGTGTTCAATGGTTTTAGTTTCGTCGTCTTTTTTGTGGAAAAACACCAAGTCGCCTTGTTTTAAATCGCTTAACTCGATTTTTTCACAGACCATTGCCTGCCATCTGGACTTTCTCGGCAGCCAGATGCCCCTGGTTTCGTAAAAAATCTTTTGCACCAGGGCTGAACAATCAAAGCCGTTTTTCTTTGAGCCGCCGCCAATTTGGTATTTCACGCCTTCAAGCTCTCGGCAAGCTTCCTCAAAGCCGCTGATTTTCGCGGATTCAAACGCTGATTTTCGCAGATAATCTTCTGGATTCAAAATGTCTAACTTTTTTAATCCCTCAAGATTTTTCAGCCAGCCGATCGGGCCTCGGGGGGCCTGCATTCCGAAAGAATGGTAAACGACAACGCAATAAGAACTGCGTCCTTGCGGTTTAAACACGCGAACCAATTGATTCTGATAAATATCATTTGTCGTGTCAGTAAAAGCAGTTTCTAAATCCTTGTCCATAATGCTTTGGTACTCTTCTTGACCCAGTCTTTGTTCAACATCAATCTGGCCTGCTTCCACAATGTAAAAATCTCCAATAGCGTCATCTGTCTCAAACGAAACAATTTCTATGTCCTTGATGTTTTCTTTGACTAAAATCTTCCTGGCGATTGACGCCAGTTTTTCAATCATTAAAATTATTTGAGTGTTCTGCCCTGACGATTCTGTCGGGGTCCCGACTTTACGTCGGGATTCATGCCAAAAAAGCTCGCCGTAGCGAGTCTTTTGCTGTTCAAAAAAATCCTGTAAAGATTTTGGTAAATCCACTTCCATTTTCTACTTTCTAACCTCTGTTCTCAAAACTCATCGCCAGACATCTCCACCGGCGGAATCAATGTTTCGTCAACCGGCAAAATGAAGGAAAACGTCGAGCCGCGCTTTTCAATTGATTTAACAGAGATGTCGCCGCCGTGTCTTTTAATAATGTTTCGGGCAATGAAAAGCCCCAGGCCCGAGCCTTCAGTTTCTTTTTTCAAGGTGTTTTCAGCGCGGAAAAATTTGGTGAAAAGCCGGGGAATCGCTTCAGCCGGAATGCCGATGCCCGTATCTTCAATTAAAACCTGCAAATAAGGCTTGTCTTTGAGCGGCTCGATTCTGACTCTGACCTCGCCGTTCTCAACGTTGTATCTGACAGCATTGTCAATCAGGTTCTGGAACGCCATCGTGATTTTTGCCCGATCTATTTTAATCAGCGGCAGCTGAACTTCCGGCTTGTAAAAAATCAGCTTGACGCCGTATTTCTGGGCGATTTCTTTGTAAGTCCCCAAAGCTTCCTGAACCAGTGAAATCAGATCGGCTTTTTCCATTTGATAACCAAACTTACCTTCTTCAATCTTGGAAACGTCAAGCAAGTCATCCACCAGCTTAATCATTTTTTGAATCACCTCAAGGTTCTGCTGATAAACCTCTTTTTGCTGCTCATTCAGCGGTCCGAGCTCGCCCTTGACAACTGATTCAGCCGCCCAGTGAAGTCCGGAAAGCGGCGTTCTTAATTGGTGCGCGGCAATGGTGATGAACTCTGACTTGGTTCTCAAAAGCTGAATCTCACGCGAACGGTCGCGGATAATCTTAATAAAGCCCAAAAGATTCCTTTCCCCGTCAAAAATCTGGTTGGTCGTCACTTCCAGATAAAGTTCCCGCGGCTCGGAAAAAGAAATATCCACCACCTGCGGATAACTGGCCACGGTTTTCTTGATTAATGTCGGCGCCAAAGACGGAAAAATCACCGTCGCGATGACTTTCAGTTTTTCATTATTCGCCCAGTCCGGACTGACTTTTTTGTTCAAGACTTCTTCTTTCCTGATTCCGCAGATAATCTCGGCGGCGTCGTTCATTGACCAGACATTAAAGCTCGGGTCATAAGCAATCACGCCTTCGGACAGGCTGTTGATAATCGCCGAGTTCTGGTTTTTTTCCAACCGCAAGGCAAAGTTTATTTTTGCCAAAGAAAGTGCGCTGAACACCAGCCAGATTAAAAAAACCAAAGACGCCAAAGTAATCACCAGGGCGACAAAAAACGGCGCCCAGACAAAAACAATCACCGCCTCAATCAAAAACACCGCCAAAAAAAACTTCGGCAGAACCATCTCTTTCAGATTAAGGTAAGAAATCAATCTGTTCATAAAATTTCCCAGCGAATAACGAATCTCTAACTAATATACGAATCTACGAATCAAATTCCCCTGCGACTATTCGTTTATTTGTAAATTCGTATTAATTCGTAATTCGCTGAAGTTAGTCCACTTCGGCCCAGGTTTTACCGACATGGCTTTCAACCAGAACGGGCACGGTGTCCTGAAAAACACCTTCCATAACTGATTTTATCTCCGGCAAAATCTGATTGATTATCTCATCTTTTATCTCAAACAACAATTCATCGTGAATCTGTAAAATCATTCTGGCTTTGCCTTGATACTCCGGCAAAATCTCCCCGGCAATCTTAATCATGGCTTTTTTAATGATGTCCGCAGCCAGACCCTGCAAAGTCAGGTTCAAAGCCATGCGCTCGGCTTGAGCGACCAGCTGCGGCCGGCCTGAATAAATCCCCTGGAGATACCGGCGGCGGCCAAAAACTGTTTCCACATAACCATTTTCGCGCAAAAACCCAAGGGTTTTATCTATGTAATTTTTCAACCCCGGAAAGTTATGGAAATAATCGTCAATAAAAATCCTGGCTTCGTCCTGCGAAACCTTGGCAGTCTGCGCCAAAGACCGAACGCCCATGCCGTACAAAACGCCAAAGTTCAGGGCTTTGGCCTGGAATCTTTGCTCACTGGTGACTTCATTTAAAGGCTTATTCCAAATTAACGACGCGGTTAACCGGTGAATGTCCTGACCGGACAAAAAAGCTTTAATCATGTTTTTGTCTTTTGACAAGCTGGCCGCGAGCCTCAACTCAATCTGAGAATAATCAAAAGAAACCAGGCTGAATCCATTTTCGCTCAAAAAAGCTTTTCTCAGGTCATTTGCCAAAGCCACGTGTTTGGGAATATTTTGCAGGTTGGGCGCTTCGCTTGCCAGCCTGCCGGTGGCGGTGCCGGTTTGCAAAAAAGTCGTGTGAAGCCTTTTGGTTTTTTGATTGATAAATTCGGGCAAGGTTTTCACATATGTGTTCAAAAGCTTTGCCAGTTCGCGCCATTCAAGAACATCGCTGACAATTTCGTGCTGGGATTCGATTTTTTCCAAGGTCTCCGAATCAGTCGAAAAATATCCGCTTTTGAGCTTTCGGGATTTTTTTGACGGCAGTTTCAGTTTTTGGTAAATGACCGCCGAAAGCTCTTTGGGAGAATTGAGGTTAAGTTTTTCGCCGGCCAGTTCAAAAATTCTTTGTTCAATTTTTCCAAGTTTTTTTTCAACCTCTTTTCTGAATTCACCCAAAAACTTCTCATCAATCAAAACGCCGTTTTTTTCCATCTGAAAAAGAACCTGAATTAGCGGCATCTCTATTTCGCGGTATATTTTTTTGATTTCCTGAACCGCATCAAGTTTGCGGAAAAGACCGATAAACTGTTCAATCAAGTTTTCCGCGTCAAATTCCTGTTTCAAAAAGCGCTTAACCAGTTTCTCCACGCGGTAATCGGAAAGCTCGGAATCAGCCAGCCAGCCGAGAATCTTCAAATCAAAAACTTCAAAAAACTCGGGGTTCTGTTTTTCAAAAAGGCGGTTGGAAAACAGCTCGAGTCCGTGTAAAAGGCTTTTGAAATCAAAAACAATCTTAACCACTTTTTCGTCAGGCAAAATGTCTTTGAAATAACTTTTCAGCTCCGCCAAAGAAACCGTGGTCTTAAAGACACCGTCAGAAACAAAAAAGATTTCTAGGTCTTTTTGCACCAGAAAAATCTCGGAAAAAGAGCCGGATTTCTTAAAAAACTTTTCCGAAGAAAGCTCTTTGAGCTTTGGCAGAGCGCTTTTTTCAAGCGCTTCGGTTTTTGATTCAAAACCGACTCTTTTCAAAAGCGACCGGAAACCCAGCTCTTCAAAAAAATCCGCCAGCTCCCGGGAATGAAGTTTTTCCCTTTGAAAAGAAAAGTCTTTGTCTTTGACAAGCAGGTTTCTTCTGATGGTCGCTAAGTCCTTGAAAAGAAAAGCGTTTTTTTCCTCTTCTTTGAGCTTTTCCGAGATTTTTTCATTCAATTTTCCTTTCTGTCGCGCGGCAAAGATTTTTTCCAAACTGCCGTATTCCAAAATCAAGTTTGTCGCGGTTTTCGGACCAATGCCCAAAACCCCGGGAATATTGTCCGAAGCGTCACCAGCCAGGGCTTTAAAGTCCGGAAGCAAAGCCGGAACAAAACCGTATTTTTCCACGACCGCTTTTTCATCATAAATCACGGTATCAGTAATGCCTTTTTTCAATGAAAACATCCTGACCCGGTCACCCACCAGCTGCAAAAGGTCATTGTCGCCGGAAAGAATGACAATTTCAGACTTTTTGTCTTTCAAAAGGCTGGAAACTACGGAGCCAACCGCATCGTCGCCGTCGTGCTCCGGAAAAGAAATCATTTTAACGCCCAAAATTTCCAAAAACTGCTTGACGCGCCCGACCTGTGAATAAAAATCTTCGCCTTTGTCTTCGCGCTGAGCTTGATAGTCTGAATAAAGCTCGTTCCTGAAAGTTTTTCCGCGAAGGTCAAAACAAGCAACAACGCCATCGGGAGAAAAATCCGAAATAATCTTCAAAAACATTGAGCAAAAGCCGTAAATTGCGCCCGAAGCTTCGCCGGATTTGGTCATAAAACCCGGCATGGCGTGATAAGCCCGGTGAATCAGTCCAAAAGTATCAATGACAACAATCTTCATAAAGAAAAAATCATTTTAATTATAAATTTATTCAATGGTTATTTTGCGTTTGTTTCCGCCAAGATGTTCAAACTTCAGCCAGACAGTGTTTTTTGGCAGAAGTTTTTTCACTTTTTCCGCCCACTCCAAACAAACAATGTTTTCATTGTTTTTCACAATCTCTTTCAGTCCCAGGTACTCAAAATCAGGCTGTTCCAGCCGCCAGCAATCAACATGCCAGAAAAATCTCTTGTCCGGCGCGGCCTTGGCGAAGCGGGATTTTTTTCTCTTCTCAGGAATCAAAAACGACTTCATGACAACAAAGGTCGGGCTGATGACGCGGTCTTTGATTTTCAAAGCTTTTGCCAGAGTCTGGATAAAACAGGTCTTGCCAACGCCAAGATTGCCGGTCAGAGCCAGAATCAGGGGCTGGTCAAGGTTTTTGAACTTTAAAATGAAAGCTCTGGCAAGCTTTCGCGTTTGCTCCGGCGACTCTGAAAAAAACTCAAGTCTCATTAGATTATTTTAACACTTTGCCGACAGTGGCTGCCGTCCCCTGTTGTTTCAACGCTAAAAATTGGAAATTGGAGTTTTTAAAGTTATAATTTCTTATTATGGCGCTTTATTTTTCGCATCTTGAAGAAGCCCGGGCTGAAGACCTGGCTCAGAAAAAAGCTGACAAGCTCAAGCTTGAGTACTTGTCAATGAAAAGTTTGCCGGTCAACACCGAAGCTTTGAAAATCATTCCTTATCAAAAAGCTAAAAATATCCGGGCTTTGGTTTTTGACAAAAAACTCCGCGAGTTCAGCATGGCCGCGGTTGACCCGGAACAAAAACCCGTCCAGGACCTGATTAAAGAAATAAAAAAGTTCGGCAAGCTCAATGTTTTCGTTGTTTCTGATCTGGCGCTGGAAAAATATCTTGAAAACTACCAGCTGATTCCAAAGTCGCGCGAAGCCATCACCGGCGAAATTCCGCTGACGCAAAAAGCGGTCCAGGCTGTCGGCGAACAGCCAGACCACAAAAAATTCCTTGAGTCTTATTTTTCCGAAGACTACGACGTTTCCGAAATCATCAACTGGCTGATTGCTTACGCCATGTTCACCGAAGCTTCCGACCTTCACATTGAACCGAAAGAAAAACTGATTGTTTTGAGATACCGCATTGACGGCATTCTTTATCCGATCGCCGAGATGCCTTTGAACATCGGACGAAAGATTGTTGACCGGTTCAAACTTACGAGCCAGATCAGCCTGAATATCAGAAACGTTCCCCAGGACGGCCGCTACACCATTAAAATGGAAGATGCTTCAATTGAGGTCCGCGTCTCAACGATTCCCGGGCCGGAAGGCGAAAACATTGTCATGCGTTTTCTGAACCCGAAAACCATTGGCCTGGAACTGGAAAATCTCGGGCTTCGCGAAGCAGACGAACAAATTTTAAATCGCGAGATTAAAAAACCGAACGGCCTGATTATTGTCACTGGCCCGACTGGCTCCGGAAAAACCACCACGCTTTACGCTTGTTTGAAACGGGTCGCCAACCAGGAAAACAAAGTGATTACACTTGAAGATCCGATTGAGTACCGCATTCCTTTGATTGAACAAACTCAGGTTGAATCAAAAGAAGGCTACACTTTCGCTTCCGGCCTGCGCGCGATTCTGCGCCAAGACCCGGACGTGATTTTAGTCGGCGAAATCAGGGATCAGGAAACCGCGGAAATCGCCATGCACGCGTCTTTGACCGGCCACCTCGTTTTTTCCACCATCCATACCAATGACGCCAGCGGCACGGTTCCAAGGCTTTTGGAGTTCAAGGTCAAGCCGGAGATTATTTCCGCGGCCATGAACCTGGTGATTGCCCAAAGGCTTGTCCGGCGGCTTTGCCAGACTTGCAAGCAGGAAACAAAGATTGAGCCAAAGCTGAAACAAAAAATCAGTGAATTTCTCAAGCAGGAAGCTCCCCTGGTTAAAAACCTTGATGAGCTTCTGGCAAAAAACGTTTTTTATGCTCCGAAAGGATGTCAAGTTTGCGGCCAAAAAGGCTACAAAGGCAGGGTCGCGGTTTTTGAGATGATTTTAATCAATGACGAGATGCAAAACCTGATTCATGCCGACGCGAACGAAGTTGCCATCAGAAATCTTGCCAGAAAATCAGGCTCCTTGTCTTTAATGGCAGACGGCATGATTAAAGTTTTGCAGGGCGTGACTGATCTGGATGAGCTGGAAAAAGTCGTCGGACCGTTTCGATAGACGCGAAACACGTATTGTTTTATCCGGAAAACCAGGCTATTTTCTGGCTCTTGACAAATCTGGGTTTTCTGCTACAATTCGGTTTAGACATTTCGAGGCAACTTACCCCTTTGACTTTGCTGATTAAAGGGGTGAGTTAAGGGAAATCTTTATCGGTACTTTGGCTCAGGCTGGGGTATTCGTGAACCTCTCTCTTTAATCTTTTGCCTCGAAATGCCTGTCCCTCATCTTTCATGGGGGATTTATTTTTTAAGAGCAAATCTGAAACCTTGTGTTAAAATGAGCTAGATAAATCCCACACTTAACCAAAGACTAGTCTTCTTCGAATATGAATATTGAAACACGCTTAAACAGCTTAACTTCCAACAAGAGCCTGTCCAGGCTGTCTTGGCTTATTAAAACACGAAGACGAATTCATATTTGTCTTTGTTAAGTGTGGGATGAAAACTCCAAAAAACCCGGAAGACAAAGTTTTAGACTCGCTTTTAAGGCCAAAAACCTGGTCTGACTTTATTGGCCAGGAAAAAATCAAATACTCGCTGAAAATCATGCTTGATTCGGCGAAAAAAAGGCAAGCGAGCTGCGACCATATTCTGTTTTACGGGCCGTCTGGGGTCGGCAAAACCACTTTGGCTCATTTAATCGCCCAGGAGCTTTCCGGAAAAATGACCCGGACTTCCGGCCCGGCCATCAAAAAAATCGGCGACATGGCCGCACTTTTAACAAATCTTGAAGACAACGAAATCCTGTTTATTGACGAAATTCACCGGCTGAACAAACAGATTGAAGAGGTTTTGTATCCGGCGATGGAATCAAGCCGGCTTAATTTAATGATTGGCAAAGGCGTTTCCGCAAGAAACATTGAGCTCAACCTGCCAAGATTCACCTTGGTCGCGGCGACCACCAGACCAAGCCTGCTTTCTTCGCCCTTGAGAAACAGGTTCGGTTCAATCAACCACCTTGATTTTTACGAAGACAAAGAAATCAAACAAATCATCAGACGTTCGGCCGAGATTCTAAAAATCAGACTTGATGAAAAAGCCGTCGAAGTCCTGGCAAAAGCCAGCCGGGCAACGCCCAGAGTCGCCAACCGAATCTTGAAAAGAACCTGGGACCTGGCGATTGTCCGGGAGCTACCGGAAATAACCAGAGCCATGGCGGAAGAATCTTTGAAAATCCTGAATATTGACGAGTTTGGCCTGGAGTGGGGCGACCGCAAGCTCCTTGAATTGATTGTCAAAAAATACCGCGGCGGGCCTGTCGGCATCCAAACAATCTCTGCGGCCCTGAACGAAGAAAAAGACACAATTGAACAGGTTTTTGAACCATATCTTCTGAAAATCGGTTTTCTTGAACGGACAAATCGCGGTCGGGTTGCCACAAAATCAGCCCTGGAGCGTTTCGGTTGAGTAAAACAGTTTGTTGATAGAATATGAAAACTTTCTTAAAATTTATTCTACTTTCTATTCTTCTGGCTTCGCCAGATCTCGCAAAGCGAGACTATTTTCTATTTTCTGATTTTGCTTTCGCGGCGACAGTCTCTTTAAGAATCAATGAAATTATGTACAGCCCTCCAGGACAAGGCTCTGACAAAGAATGGGTTGAGCTTTACAACTTTGGCGACAAAGAGATTGAGATTTTCGGCGGCGTCTCCAAAAACTCCTGGGTTTTTGTCGACTCTTCCGGAGCCCATTTTCTGGCAAAAGAGCCTTTGCGTGGCAGCTTAATCATCAAACCGAAAGAGTTTTTGATTCTTGCCAATAACGCCGAAGAGTTTTTAAAATCGCATCCGAATTTTTCCGGCAATCTGGCTGACACCACCATGAGTCTGCCGGACAGCTATGGTTTCATCCAGATAAAAAACGAACAAGGGGTTGCCGTCTCTCAGGCTCTTTGGTCGCAAAACCTCGGCGCCAATGCCAACAATCGGACACTGGAGTTCACGAAAAATATTTTTCGTGAAAGCTTGAGGGACTACGGCAGCCCCGGTGAAGAAAACTCTGTTGAAAACGTGGTTCTGCCGCCAGCGCCCTCTCCCGTCATTTCTTCGCTGCCAAAACCCTTGGCTTCGCCGACTCCCCAGCCAAAACCAAAAACCGGCAAAGTTGTTTTGAATGAGATTTCTTACAATCCCGGCCAGGGCAGCCAGGCTTGGGTTGAACTGAAAAATCAGGAAACAAAAGAAATTGACCTTTCCGGCTGGAAAATTGTCCAGCTGCAAAAGAAAGGCGAAACCTTTATCCAGGGAACCGTAAAGCCGAACGGTTTTTTCATGGTCAATCTTCCAGGATTGAACAAAAACTCGGAAACCGTTCAGATTTTTGACTCGGAAAACAAAAAAATCTTTGAGGTCAGATACTCAAGCCCGATTCCGCTTGACTGGTCAGCGGCAAGATTTGAAGATTCCATCTGGAAAATCACTTCCCGGCCGACGCCGGAAAAAGAAAATATTTATTTCGTTCCCCAGGAAATCAAACAAAACTTCGTTCCCCAGGAACTGATTCCAATGATTAGTTTTGAAAACTCAAGCAAAGTCTTGACCAACCAGAATCCGCCGGACAAAAACCTGCTGATTTTGAAAGGTTTGGCTTTAAGCTTTCTGCTTTCTCTTTGCTTTGTCGCCCTGAAGAAAAAACTAACCCTGTAACGCTCAGATGTCCGGACATTCAAAATGGGCAAAACTCAAGCACTCAAAACCCCTGGTTGACGCCAAAAAGTCAAAAAACTTTTCCAAACACTCAAATTTAATCGCCATTGCCGCCAAGCAGGGCGGAAACCCGGATCCGAAACTCAACCCCTACCTGAAAGAAGCAATTGAAAACTCCCGCCAGGTCAATCTGCCGCAGGACAATATTGAACGGGCAATCAAAAGAGGTTTGGGTCTGATTCCGGGAATTATTTTTGAAGAGCTGACAATTGAAGCTTACGGGCCCGAAGGTGTTGCTTTAATCATCAAAGCCGCCACGGACAACAAAAATCGGACCATCCCCGAAATCAGGAAAATTCTTTCCCAAAGCCACGGTTCAATCGCCGACTCGGGCTCAGTGCTCTGGCTTTTCCAGGAAATCGGCAGATTTGAAATTGATAAATCCGTCTGGGACAAAAACTCCGGAATTGAGCTTGAAGTAATTGACGCCGGCGCTACTGATGTTTTTCCGGACGAAAATTCAATGACTGTTCTGACCGGCAAAGAAAGCTTTGAAAATCTGAAAAAACTTTTCCGTTCAAAATCAGTTAATTTTGAGGCCGAACTTGGTTATCAAGCCGCTACTGAAATTGAGGTGAAAAACAAAGACGCTGCGGAAAAGATCATCCAGCTGGTGGAAAATCTTGAAGAAAGAGATGACGTCGGCTCGGTTTACACTAACGCCAAGATTGAATGACGCTAAAAAACGAAAAAATCATTATCGGCATTGACCCAGGCACCAAAAGAATCGGCTTTGGCGTTGTTGCCATTGCCGGCAAACATATCAGATTCCTTGACGCTGGTTTGTTAAAACCGAAAAAGCAGGACTTCTTGACTCCGGCAAAAGAACTGGTCGGGCTTTTGAAAAAACACCGGCCGGAAACGCTTTGTATTGAAAAAGTTTATTTTTCAAAAAATGTCCGAAGCGCCATTTCGGTTTCGGAAATCAAAGGCGCTTTAACGCTTGAAGCGGAAAATCAAGGCTTGGAAATCGTTGAGATCTCGCCGACAGAAGTCAAGAGCGCGCTCACTGGATATGGCCAGGCCGACAAAACCTCTGTCAGAAAAATGGTTTTTAAAATAATCGCGCCGCCGAAAAATTTGTTTTCCAGAGACGCGATTGACGCTTTGGCAATTGCCATCGCCGGCGAGATGAAAAATAAATCAGAAAAGTTATTAACCATTGACAAATCCCCCATATTTGGTAAAAAAACATTTAATTAGCAATACAATATGACAACAGACATTTTGTGGAAAACAGCGCTGGCAATTAAAAACAAGGAAGAAGACGAGGTCTTAACTCCGGACGCTCCGGAAGAAGAGGATTCCGAACTCGACGAAGGCGACGAAGACCTTTTTGGCGAAGTTAATCTTGACGAAGATTTGGAAGAAGTTGAAGAAAGCAAACTTGAC
>LCKC01000014.1 GCA_001001185.1 Parcubacteria group bacterium GW2011_GWB1_45_10
TAAATAGCCTTGTGAAACATTTAACAGATGTTTCACAAGACCTGGCAAAATGTTTCACAAGAATCTGGTTTTCCGGGAGCCCGGGTCTGGAAATTATACATAAATGTTTCACAAAAATGTTTCACAGAGCGATTTTCTTGTGAAACATGTTTCTCAGGAAAATGTTTCACGTGAAACATTTGTCTGTATCTCTCTTTTCGTACTAAAAACAGAATTAGTTTTTCTAGTTTTCGGAACCCCGCCAGGCTTGGTCCGAGCGCTAAAAATCTGAAAAATTTAGTGCTCGGCTGGCGGGATGAGAAGACAGTGCCGCGGTTTATCGCCGGAATAAACCGACGAGCCGATAGAAAAAATAACTCTGTTTTTATTGTTTCCTCCACTCGCTTAGCCATTCATTCAAAGAGTCTCCCGGGCACTCGGTGGCTGAACCATAAACTTCGCGGTGGCCTAAGACCCTTTGTTTCGGGATTTTATACTTTGTTTTCAGGTTGTTTAAAAGGCTTTCCAGGGTTTTCAGCTGGGCTGGCTCCGGCTCTTCAAGGTTAAAATCGCCAGCCAGGCAAACCCCAAGGCTTTTCAGGCTCATCTGGCTGGCTTTGGTGTGGGTGCCGGCCGTTGATTCGTTCCGGCCTTTTTTCAGCCTGCCCGAAGCCTCAATAAAATAGTGGTAAGCAATATTGCCCATGCCCTGGTAAAGGTGGAATTTTTTGATTTTCTCAAAGCTGGTTTCCGCTTTTTTCGTGGCGCTTTGATGGACAATGATGAACTTGACGTCGCTTTTGTTCAGTTTCATATTTATGATGATAACAAAAAATCCGTTATTTGACTTTCACTGGTTTTGGCATTACAATGTTTCTGTAATTCGGTTGAATTTTATTTTTCCAATTAATTAACTCTTCCCGATTGGTTTCTTTCCCGAACCGTCCAGGATTGCTTAATCTTAAACTTGAACCTTTTTCCTTTTGAAGTTTTCCATTCTTTTTTCTTCAAGGCTTAAGACGCCCGGTTTTATCCTTTTGAACTGATCGGGGCATAAAAACTATGTCTTTACTTGTTGTTTACGTTGCCTCAGCAACTGTTTTGGGAGTTTTGGCGGGTTTTTTCCTGAGGAAGTTTCTTTTGCAGAAGACTCTGAAAAATCTGGAAAAAGACGTCAGCGAAAAAATCACCAAAGCCGAAGACCAGTCAAAAGCGATTCTGCTTGAAGCCAAAAACAAATCGCTTTCTCTTATCTCAAAAGCCGAAGACGAGATAAAAAACGAAAAGTTCCAGTTGAGAAAAACTCAGGAACGCCTTCTGCAAAAAGAAGCTTTTCTTGACGAACGGACGAAAAAGCTTGACGAAAAAGAAGACAAGCTGATGCAGCAGGTTGAAAAAGTCAGGGCGATTAAGGTTGAACTGGAAAACCACCAGGAAAAGCAGCTGAAAAAGCTTGAAGAGGTTTCGGGCCTGAAGCGCGAAGCCGCCAAGCAGGAGCTGATAAACCAGCTTGAAGACAAATACCACGCGGATTTGTTTGAAGTGGTTAAAAGAATGGAAAAAGACCGGCTTGAAGAAACCGAGAAAAAAGCCGCCGAGCTGGTGGCGACCGTGATTCAGCGTTATTCCCGGTCGCACATCGGCGAAGTGACAACTTCAATCATCTCTTTGCCGAACGAAGACGTTAAGGGCAAGATTATCGGCAAAGAAGGCCGGAACATCCGTCATTTTGAAAAATTGACCGGCGTTGAAGTGGTCATTGACGAAACTCCGGATTCAATCATGATTTCGTGTTTTGATCCGGTCAGAAGGGAAGTCGCCAAAGTCGCCTTGGAAGAATTGATGCAGGACGGGCGAATCCAGCCGGCGCGGATTGAAGAAAAAATCGAAGAAGCCAAAAGAAAGGTCAATCAAAGAATCAAAGAAGCCGGCGAACAATCGGTTTACGAACTCGGCATTGTTGATTTTCCGCCGGAGATTATCCATCTTTTGGGCCGGATGACTTTTCGGACAAGCTACGGTCAGAACGCGCTGGTTCATTCAATCGAGGTCGCTTTCATTTCCGGGATGCTGGCCAAAGAGCTTGGCATGAATCCGGAGATTGCCAAAAAAGCCGGGCTTTTGCACGACATCGGCAAAGCGGTTGATCACGAGATTGAAGGCAATCATCTGGAGCTTGGCATGAAGATTTTGCAAAAATACAAGCTTGATGAAAACATTATTCTGGCGATGCGTTCGCATCACGAAGATTATCCCGTGGCAATTCCCGAAGCCTACCTTATCAACGCCGCTGACGCCATTTCCGCATCGCGGCCGGGCGCCCGGAGAGAGTCTTTGGAGTCTTACGTCAAACGCCTCGGCGACCTGGAAAAAATCGCGCTTGATTTCAAAGGCGTTGATAAAGCTTACGCCATCCAGGCCGGCCGGGAGCTGAGGGTTTTTGTTTCTCCGGAGTCAATCTCTGATTTTGAAGCCTCAAAGCTTGCCCGGGAGATTGCCATAAAGATTCAGAATGAGCTGAAATACCCCGGAGAGATTCGGGTAGTGGTGTTCAGGGAGACCCGGGCAGTCGAGTATGCCCGGTAGTGAAGTATGGCATTGCGCTGAAAATACTTTTGCTGTCGCCGGAGCATGAGAATTCCCGCTTTCGCTAAGGCTGGAGCGCGGTAAAGTCTGCCTGCGCCAAGGCTTCGGCGTGACAATCTCCGCTTGCGTTAAAGCTATAGCGGGACAAGGTGGACAGGGTCTTGATTTGGGGTATAATTTCCTCAGAGCACTTAAACGTTAATCTCGGGTCGTTTTAAAAATTAAAATAATTCATTTTCATGAACAAGCAAATCTTGGCGGCGAAAGTTGCGGAACAGTTCGAGCTTTCAAAAAGGCAAGCCGGAATGATTCTTGATTTAATCTTCGGCGACATTATCAAGGCTGTGAAAAACAACAAAGAAGTCAGCGTCGCCGGTTTTGGTTCTTTCAGGCTGGTCCAGAGAAAAGCGAGAATGGGCGTCAACCCGAAAACCGGGGAAAGAATCAGCATTGCGGCAACCAAAGTGCCGAAGTTCAAATCCGCCAAAGCCTTCAAAGAAGTTGTCAGATAACTTTACAACCTACCTTTCGACTCCGCTCGGGGAAAGCAACTAACGACAAAACCGAAGCTGTTAAAACAAAAACCCCGCACGTGGCGGGAGTTTTTGTTTGGAAATTCAAAAAACTTTATTTTTCAAGCTTCAAAGTTATTTTTCTTTCTTTCTTGTCAATTTCGGAAATTTTAAATGAATAAGTTTTTTCGGTTTCAAGATTTTCGTCCGCGGAAACGCCGTAAATATAATCATCCAGACTGATTAACGCGCCAAGCTGGGTCTGCTTGATGACCCGGCCGGAATAAACCCCGCCTTTTTTGTAAATTGATTCAATCTCGTCCCAGGGGTCAATCTTTAAAGACTTCAAGGACAAAAAGATTCTGTCGTTGGTGATGTTGATAATTTTAGCTTTTTCTTTGCTGCCGACTTTAAGATAACTTGAAGGGTCGTCAACCAGCTTGTGGTCAATCTCGGAAATGTGAATCAAGCCTTCCAAAGCCGGGTCGCCGAATCTGATGAAAGCTCCGAACGGCGCAATGCCGGTAATCTCGCCTTCAACCACATCATTGATTTTATAGTTCAGCAAAAGATTCTGGAGTTTTTCCTGTTCCGCTTCTTTTTCGGAAAAAATCAGCTTGCCTTCGCCTTGATTGAAATCCAGAACCCTGACTTTCATTTCTTTGCCGACGAATTTTCTTAACTCTTCAAGAATTCGCGATTTATTGCCGCCCTCAACTCTTGGATAATGTTCCAAAGCCAGTTGGGAAACCGGCAAAAATCCTTCAATGCCTTCAAACTGCATTAAGAGGCCGCCCTGGTTGGCGCCGGAAACGGTCAAGCCGACAATTTCGCGGTTGTCTCTGGCGGCTCTGACTTTTTCCCAGCCAGCTTCTTTGTCGGCCTGGTTCAAAGAAACTTCCCAAAATCCGTTTTCGTCCATTGAGCCGATAACCTTGACGACAACCTCGTCGCCGAGCCTCAGCCCTCTGATTCTGTCAATGGAAAAAAGATACTCTTTGCCGAGAATTATGCCTGAACCAGAGCTAAAAAGGTCAATAAAAAGCCTTCGGGGCTCTTTTTTCAGAACGCTGCCAGCCAAAATACTGCCGACACCTGGCGAAGCTTTTTTGATTGTTTCTAAAATTTGCTGCATTTAAGCGATTTTTATACTATACTTAAAAAATCTGATAATTTCAAGACCCTATATCATTGGTAAATTGCCTCTTATTTTATCTTGTCAGTCAATTAAAATTTCCTGCGGGAATTTCTAACGAGATGAACTCTTTGGTTGGTTTGAACGAAAACCAGAAAAACGCGGTTTTAAACCATGAGGGTCCGATGATGATTATCGCCGGCCCGGGTTCGGGCAAGACAAAAACCCTGACCCACAAGATTGCCCATTTGATTGAAACC
The DNA here is from genome assembly GCA_001001185.1 of Parcubacteria group bacterium GW2011_GWB1_45_10. GTDB lineage: Bacteria > Patescibacteriota > Minisyncoccia > UBA6257 > Brennerbacteraceae > UBA10122. The sequence continues at coordinate 4,473 of LCKC01000014.1, forward strand.
GGCACGTTGCCTCAAAACATTCTTGGACTGACTTTCACCAACAAAGCCGCCGGCGAAATGCAAAAACGGGTTGAGCACCTGGTGAAAGATTTGAAAAAAAGAGAGCTTTTTCTCGGAACTTTCCATAAACTGGCGGTTTTGATTCTGCGCTCTGAAGCTTCAGCCCTGGGGTTTTCCAGGAACTTTTCCATTTATGACGAAAACGAAAGCCTGTCTTTGATGAAAGAAGTTGTCGGATCTTTAAATCAAAAAAACGACTCTGCCGCGGATGTTTTGAAAAAGATTTCTTTTCTGAAAAACCGCGGCGATTTTTTGTCTGGCGGCGTCATTGGTTCTGAAAGACTCCAGGCTTATTTTGAAGAGTACCAAAAGCTTTTGCGCCAGCGGAACGCGTTTGATTTTGACGATCTTATCTTGAAAACCGTTGAGCTGTTCCAGGAAAACCAAAAGATTCTTGAAAAGTATCAGTCGCGCTGGCGCTACATTCTGGTTGACGAATACCAGGACACAAACAAACCCCAGTATCTTTTAATCAAGCTTCTGGCGCAAAAGCACCGGAATCTTTGCGTTATCGGCGATGACTGGCAGTCGATTTACCGGTTTCGGGCCGCGGACTTCACCAATGTTCTGCGTTTTGAAAAAGACTGGCCGGACGCCAAAATCTTTTTCCTTGAAGAAAACTACCGTTCAACCGAAAACATTGTTTTGGCGAGCCAGCAAATGATTTTGAAAAACATTTTCCGGACCGACAAAAATCTTTTCACGAAAAATCCCAAAGGCGACTTGGTTTGCGTGATTCAGTTTAGCGACGGCGTTGAAGAAGCGCGCTGGATTAAGGAAAAGATTCTTCTGGAAATGAGCCAGGGCCGCCGGCTTAATGATTTTGCGATTTTATTCCGGACCAATGTCCAGTCGCGGGTTTTTGAGGAAATGTTTCTTGAATCAGGCATGGCGTATCAATTAATCGGCGGCTTCAAGTTCTACAAGCGCAGAGAAGTCCAGGATCTCCAAAGCTATCTGCAGCTGATTCTGAACCCGGACGATTTTTCAGCTTTTCAGCGGGCGGTCGCGGCGCCCAAAAGGGGAATCGGCGAAAAAACTTTGCTGGCGTTGAAATCCGGCGTTAATTTGAAAAATCAGAAACTTGACGATTTTTTCAAGCTGGTTGAAAAAGCCCGTGTCTTGTCAAAAAAATTAAAACCTTCGGAGTTTTTAACCTGGCTTTGCCGGGAAATAAAATATCAGGACTATCTTTTACAGCTTGGCAGTGAAGGCAAAGACCGCTGGGAAAACGTGCTGGAGCTGATTGGCGTTGCCAGAACCTTTGATTTGGAACTGCCGCCTTTGGGTCTGGAAAAACTGGTTGAGAACATGAAACTGCTTCAAGACACGGATGATTATGAAAAAAACTCAAACCGCCTGACTTTAATGACCCTGCACTCTGCCAAAGGCCTGGAGTTTCCCGTGGTTTTTGTCATCGGGCTTGAAGACGGCATCTTGCCGCACGAACGGTCTTTGAAAGCCCAGGAAGATTTGGAAGAAGAGCGGCGTCTGCTTTACGTCGGCATGACTCGGGCGAAAGAAAAACTTTTTCTGTCTTTCGCCAAAACCAGGTTTCTTAAAGGCAGTTTTCAAGACAATCCGCCGTCGCGTTTTTTGGCCGACCTGCCGCCGCAAAACATCAGTTTTATTGACCAGGAGCCGGAGTTTGGCGATGGTAAAATTGTTTACCTGGATTAGTTTTACTTAACCTGGTTTTAGAGGCTAAATTAGATAATTTTTTGGTCTTACCTGTGGATAACTTGACTATTGTTGCAACAATGTGATACATTTATATTGATCAATACGAAAAAGACCCCTATAGAGTCCGTCTCTATCGGGGGCTTTTTCTTTTTATCCTCGGGCGAACTTATTTTCGATATTCAAGCTGTGTTTTCTTGTCGTTAAGATAAACGATTTTCGCCTCTGTTTTCTTCAATAAAACAGAACAAAATTCTTTGATACTTGGAGATAAGATTGTAAGTAGTTTTTGTTTATCTAATAGGAACTTCACTAATGAAGCGTAATCACCGTCGCTTGCCACCACGATAGCTTGGCTGAAATTATTTTCGTACGCATCGCAAACTGCGTGCAAAACCATATCGGCGTCACAGTTGCCTTTTGGTTTACTTGAGCCGTCGTATACGACTTCTTTAAATACAAGAGTAAACCCGGATTCCTGCAGATAGGTATATAATCCTTTATATTTCGGAATTAGCCCTATAAACAGATAGGCTCTTTTAATGTGATATTTCTCGCGAAGCCAAACATAGAAGCGATTATAATCTAAAGGCCAGCCCAGTTCCTTTAACGCTTTATCCAAATTTGCTCCGTCTATGTAAGCAATGTTTTGGAGCTCATCTTCCATAAGTAAAATTATATCAAATTGTTAAATTCATAACTACTATGTATTTAAAACCGAAAAAATCTTTGGGCCAGCATTTTTTGAGAAATTTTTCCGTGGTCAAGAAAATCGTCAAAACTCTTGATTTGAAAGTTGGCGAGACCGTGGTTGAGATTGGTCCGGGAACCGGCGTTCTGACCGAAGAGCTTTTGAAAACCAATGCCCGCGTTGTCGCGGTTGAAAAAGACGACCAGCTGGCGGCTTTGCTCAAAAAAAGGTTTGAAAATCACCGGAACCTTGAAGTCATTAACGAAGACATTTTGGATTTCAGCCCGCATAATTCGCAATTCTTAATTCATAATTCCGGCTTTAAGGTTTGCGGCAATCTGCCGTACAACATTTCCGGCAGGATTTTGGAAACAGCTCTGGAAGTTTGGCCAAAGCCGGAAAAAATTGTTTTCATGCTTCAAAAAGAAGTCGCGGAAAAGCTTTGCGCCAAGCCTCCAAAAATGGCGGTTTTGCCGGCGATTAACCAGTTTTTGGCTGAGTTCAAGATTTTGTTTTCAGTTTCAAGAAAAAATTTCTTTCCTCAGCCGAAGGTCAACTCCGCGGTTTTGGAGATTATTCCGAAAAAACAAAATGTTTTTCAGGTGTATCCTGAACTGAAGCGTTTCATCAAATCCGGATTTGCTTATCCAAGGAAATATTTGATCTCAAGTCTTTCAGACAAGCTCGGCATCGGTAAAGACAGTTTGAAAAAAGCTTTTCAGGCGCTCAAATTTTCAGAAAAAATCCGCCCCGGCGAACTCAAGCCTGAACAATGGCTTGAGCTTTATCTTGAACACTCGGGGCAAAACAGGGTTTAAGTTGGTTAAAATCGCTGATACAATACATATTATGACTATGAATCGGGTGTTATCTTGGTTTTTGGCGGTTTTCTTGATTTTAGGTTCTATTTTTGCCCTGTCTTTTGTTTTTGCTTTTTCTTCAAAATGGAATTTTTCTTTTGAAAACGGAGTTCAGGAAAAGCCGGGGTATTATGCTGAAAGCATTTTTTCCGGACCGACAGCTGAACTGGACGCCGAAAAAATATTCGGAGAGAACTTGACGGAAAGAGCTCTAAACACGGCTTTGAGTTATTTAATGGTAAAAAACCCCGGCGGTTTGAGCGAGTTTTCCACTTCAACCGTCACTGATTTTGACAAAGGGAAAATCAGGCTTTTGGCCATGGCCGAGATTTACAACCGCGCCAACGAAGAGCTGCGGCAATATTCTGAATCCGAACTCCTGACTGTTCCCGACTCTCCGGCCGCGGTTAAAAACTATCTTGAATCATTGAAGGAAATCTCCGATAATTACTTAGAGCGCTTCCGGGAAAGCGACCTGGAGCTTCTGGCTTTTGAAGCGAGCAAAAACAACAATGATGACGCCAGAAAAGAGATGATTGATTTTATTGACGCTTCAGGTGCGGCCCTGGGGGAGATGGCAAAGATTCTGGTGCCAAAATCGTGGGCGGTTTTTCATCTTGGCTATCTCAACCTGACTTCGGAAACCCGCTACACGGCTTTGGGTTTTTTGCTTTTTGAAGACGACCCGGTCAGGGGCAATCTGGTTTTTAACAACTATGATTATTTGGGGTACCGGCTGGATGCTTTCAACAAAGATTTTCAAGAAAAATTCCAAGAGTATTTCAAATCAAATCAATGAATCCCGTTAGAAGTAGCCTTGGTTAACAAGTATGTCATTAGCAAATCACTTATATGAATTCACCCAGCTTTTTAATTAAAAATTCCTATCGGAACTTCTAACGGGATGAAAATAAAGCTTAACCAAAAGTTTTTCGCCAAAGCATTCTGGATTGTTTTGGCGCTGGCCTACCTGATTGTTTTTTTGAAACTGCTTCTTTTTAAAAACTGATTTTAATGAAACTTTTTAAAACACTTTTTATATTTTTGCTGGTTAGCTTGATTTTCAACTCAGGGTTGAATCTTGATTTTTCTTTTGGCTTTTCAGTGGTTCAGGCGATTGAAGATCCCGGCGATGGAGGGACCGCGCCACCCCCAGACCCTGACGCCAATGATATTGAAGACGGCACCTGGTTAATGTCTGCCGGCACTGGCGACTGCTGTGAAATCAGCATTCCGATTCCGTTGCCGGTTAAAGCGCGGGGCTATGGCCCGGGTTCACAGCCGCCTGTCAGAGTCGCTTCTGACGCTTTTCAAGACCCTGCCGAGGGTGTTTATGTTTGGAGCGGTGACCGGGGCAGGTTTGCCGGAGTCAGGGTCTGGAATCTGGAAACAGATGCCATGTGGACAAGATGCATTCCGTCTGACCCGGTCTGCGCTTATTTCATTGCCTTGGGGGACCAGGAGCAAAACAAAGCCGCCGAGTTCAAGATTGCCGAAGAACTTTACATTCAAGTTAACTTTAATCAGTTTTCCAAAGACTGTCCGACTTTTGCCAAAATGGCTGGCATTGGCATGACTGAAGGCGAAAACCCGGAAGCCATAGTGGTCAACACGATTGCCGAATCAAGCTGTAAGAACATTGTTGAAAACTGGGCTGACGCTTTGGTGGAAAAAACCAAAGCCGTCAAACTCGCTTTGTCAGAATATATTGAAGACCTTGACCTGGTTTTTCTTGACCCAATCACGAAAAAAGCTCTGATTCAGCAGGTTAACAGCAATGACTCCTATGAAGAAGTGCCGGAACCATTGAGGCCGCAGGCGTTTTTCACGGACGTGGTCGGCGGTTCATACGTTGAAGCCAACACGTCTTTGCTTGGTTTTGTCAGGCGGGCAACCCGGCCAATGTCAAAAGCAAATCTTTTTTTGACGGCCAAGTCGTATGTTTCGCAAGAACAGCAAAGGGCTGAAGACGCTTTACTTGAAGAAACCAGAAGCGGCGGCGGACTTTTCAGCAAATACGAAACCACTTCAGAAGTGGTTGACACGCAAACCGGCAAAAAATATCCCGGCAAGCAGATTGTCACCCTGCCGTCTTCAGTCGGTTTTGAAGACTTGATGACAGTCAGGCGGGCGGCGTCAGACGCCTTGGTCAACACGATTGATTACACCAAAGAAGTTTCCAACCAGCTTTTTCCGGTTTTAAACTCCGGCGATAATCTTTGGTACGGCGGCATTTCCCAGTTGCGGGATCTTTTGAACACGACCATGACCGGCGGTCCGGGATTGTTCAGAACCGGCAGTTCAGCTCCCCAGCCGGAGGTTACCGGGCCGACAGCTCAGTCTTCATGCAGCATTTCTTTTGCTGACTCGGGCATGACCATGGGCTTGAAAGAAACAATGACTTTTTCTTTCAGCGTCAGAGTCAATCTGGCGGTTGGCTTGCCCGGAACAATCTCTGATATTGAAAACATCAAACTTTCTTTTGATACTGCCGGCATTGCTTCAGTGACGCCGAATGATCTGACTGCGGCGAACGCCACCACCAGCTCCGGAATTTTCCGGGTGAATGTCGGTTCCATTAAAAGCGGCTCGACTGACATGAACATTGACGCCAAACTGAAAGCTTCGGCCGGCGGTTCAACCTGCCGCGCTTCAATCGGCGTTGATGTTTTCAATATTGAAAGATATGCTTGTAACTCCCAAAAGTGTTCAAGCCCAACAGTCAATCCTGATCCGGATAATATCATCTATACCTGCGTTGGCACGCCGGATGACGGTTTGAACAATGACTGCACTTCGCTGGGTTCAAACTGCAAGCAAGAATGGTGCACTGACATCGGCGACCAGAACAAAGACGGGTTTAACGCCATGTGCTACGACTCATGCGGCGCTGAGTACCAAGACAGTTGCCGGCGGATCGGATATTTTTGCCAGGGCACCTCAACCTCATTGTTTATGCGAAAAGAAAACAAAGTTCTTGAGTTTATTAAGTCTTTGAGCTTGATTAAATCTTGAGGTGAAAAAAATAATTTTTACAATTTTTCTTGTTTTATTCCTAGCAGTTAATCCCGGGCTGGTTAAGGCGGCAGATCAAGTGACGCCAGCCGCCGCTGCGGGGAACAAATCTCCTTGGCAGCAGATTGCGGACAAATGTCCGGTTTCAGAGATTTTTGGTTCAGCGGATAAAGCCGGGTCTTGTCTGGCTGGTTACGCCGCGGCCATTGCCTTGATGCCTTATGAAGCTGCCGGCGAAGTCACGGATTTTATTGAGACTGCAACAGACAAGTTTGAGACTATTTTCAACCTCAGTATTGAAGGCATCATTGCCCGGATTGTCAAAGCTGTCGGCTACATTGTCGGTTTCATTGTTGCCCAGGAAATGTATATTGTTTCAATTGTTTTGAGCCCGGACACTTTCCAGTATGCGACTTTTCCGGCGGTCCAGGTCGGGTTTTACGTTTCGTTGCAGATTGCCAACGGCCTTCTGGCGATTGGCCTGGTGATTCTGGCGAACAAGTTTATTCTCGGCATTGAGAGCTACGGCAACTTACAAAGTCTTTCGCGATATTTAATCACCGCGCTTTTGATTAACTTCAGTCTTTTAATGGCGTCTTATCTTGTCGGCATCTCGAATTTTCTGACGATTGCGTTTTTGAATTTCGCGACCATGCCGCAGACCGGCGGCACGGATAGTTACGCGGTCAGGCTGATGGCGACAATGAACCAGTTTTCCGAGGTTTTTTCTGGTCTGATTGCCGATTACGGCGACTTTTCGCAGGATATTTTCGCGAACATCGCGATTCTTCTGATTTTGATTGTTTTTTCATTGTTTTTGATAATGATTCTTGGCGCGATTATTATTTCTTTGCTGACTAGGGTGATTGCCTTGTGGATTTTGATGATGATTGTGCCTTTGGCAATTGCCGCGGACACGGTTTTCGGCGGCATGAACATTCCCGGAATCGCCGGCAAAGCTGGAAATCTTTTCAACAGCTGGATGTCTGATTTTATTAAATGGATAAGCTTTGGCCCGATTATGGCGGGTGTTATCTGGTTTGTGTTTTTGATTATGGGCCAAGAATCTTCAGCGTTTTGGCGGCGATGATAATTCTTTTCAAAGGCTATGAGTTTGCCCACTCAAGTTCCAGAGGCATTCCAGGCTTCGTTGACAATGCCGTGAAATCAACTTTCAGTTTTGCCGAAGGCAAAGGCGTGAAGTTTTTGGGCAAAGATTCATTAACGAAGTTTGGCATGGGTCTGGCTGATTCAAAACCCGGAGCCTGGGCTCAGCGGCATGTTCCTTTTGTTGGCGGCTGGCTGACACAGGTTGGACAGGCCGGCAAAAAGATGAGAGCTGAAGATCAGCAGCATACTACTGGCCGGTGGCAGCATATGTATGACGCGGCTCAAGGAGATGCCAAGAAGAAATCAATCGCTGAGCAAGTAGTTTTGAACTATAAAGATACGGCTGATCCGAAACTGCTCGGGTTTATTAATTCCAACGAAGATGCCAGGGAAGCTTTTCTTAATGACTATGTCGCGGAAAAAGCTGTCAATATCAACAACCTGACTCCGGAAAAGATTGAAAAGATTCACAAGCAGATTGAAACAGAT
>LCKC01000015.1 GCA_001001185.1 Parcubacteria group bacterium GW2011_GWB1_45_10
AAGTTTTCCGTCTTTTGATTTCCAGAAAACAATTCCAACAGTTTTCATTTTGTCCTCCTTGAACAAAAGATTTGATGTCAGAACAATAACACGGCTTTTGGCGTCTGGCAAGAATTAAATAAACACCCGGTGTTTTGGGTGTTTATTTCAGTCCGGGCAGATAATCTCGGTTATCTCCCATTTTCTAGGTTCGCGTTCTTCAACGTGAACCATATAAAACGATTCGCCGATGGCAGACGGCGTAATCTTTTCCCTGCCTTGAACAGTGTTTTTGACAATGCCCTGGCACTGCTTGCCGTCGGCGGAAAAGCTCATGACAAACGGTTCTCTGTCTGAAACGAGCTTGGCGCTGATCCTGATGATTTTTCCCGACATTCTACCTCCTTGGGTTGATGACATCATAAAGGAAAAATCCATTTTGTAAAGCTTAAAACGTCCCGCGGATGCGGGACGTTTTTGCGCTCATGCCTTGGCTTTCGGCATGAACTTGGTGATACAGATCGGTTCGATTTCTTCAGGCTTGCTGGGATGGTGGTTGAAATGAAGCGTGAGGCTGTCGCCAGGGAGAGCTCCCAGAGATCCTTCGTAATACCCGGGAAGGAGCTGGTAAAATCCTTTAGTCGTGTCCGGAAGCTCAAGGTTTACCTTGGTGGATCCGTTGACGGCGACCTTAACTAAAACAGCAACAATTTCGTTTCCCTCACTTTTGACAGCAGTGATTGGAACATCAAGAATCATATAATCCTCCGTTTGATGATTGAAATAACGCGCGGACTCCAGTGTAGCTGTTTTTGTTTGATTTTTCAACAGGGTTGTGGTTTAATTGCGGAACAAAGAAAGGAGACTGATATGGAAAGTGTGGAAGTGGCGATTCAGGAGTATTTCGGGTCCTTTTACATTGCCAAATGGGAAAAGCCTTCGTTCAAATGGAACGGCTGGGCTTTTGTGTCACTCTGTTTTGAGTGGGTGAAATCATATGGCACTGAAAAAGACGTGGTTGACGAGTGTAAAGCCAATGGCTTCAAAATCATTGGTTTTGTTTCGTCGCCGCATCTGCCAAAAGAGAAAGAGCGGCAGATCTGGGAAAGTATCCAGGTTTTGGTTGGAGCTGAAGCATAGTCAAACTGTTCAGGTTAAAAGGAGGAGGCAATGTCGAAAAACGGGAACGGGAAGAACAGCGACAGGATACGTTTTTGGTTTAAAGGCGCGCCTTTTTTGGTCAACCGGCAGGCAGCGTCGGTGAACGGCCACCACGTTAGGGTTGAGACGTTGGTGAAAGGCAAGCTCCGGTTTGTCGCCCTCAGGCTGGAAGAAAACGGGGATTGCGCCTGGAACGCGTTCAGGATTGAGTTGCCGCGCTCAAAAAAGCGGCAACTGCCAAAGGCTAAAGCCTTGAACACAATTTCATACCAAAGCACAGAAAAGCGCCCTGAATAGGGCGCTTTTGCTTTTTCTTGGTTTTGGGTTAAAATAACTTAAGTTTTAATTAACTTGTTTAAAATGAAAAAAATAATTCTTATCGCGGTTCTGGGTTTTTTGGTTTTTTCCGTTTCACTGGTTTTGGCTGAAGAGGATGATGACAAAACAAAAACATCCAAGCCACAGGAGGTTTTTGACCAGCTGAAAAACTGGGAAAAAAATCTGAGGATTCCGGATCTTTCAGAGATTGAAAAAGGCAGTTCGCTAAAAAGCTTTCTCGTGTCTTCAAGTGGCAACGCCAAAATCACTGACGCGGAAGTGATTTCAGCCAATGACGCCGGCTTTTCCGTTAAAGTCTGGGGTTTGACCGTTAAAGTGGCTGTTGATTCGGAAACAAGGTTTTTAATCGGCAAACTGAGAGATTGGTCTTTGGCAGAGTTGAGAGCCGGGGACAGAGTTGATGTTTTGGGCGAGATGCAGAACGAGACGGACGGCATTGTCAAAGCCAAAGTAGTCAACGGTAAAATCTCGGCGCCGAGAATCCAGGATGAAGAAGTGGTGCGTCTGCGGACAGTGGTTCAGGGATTGGTCAAACAGCTTCAAGAAGCTTTGCGAAAGCTTGGCAAACAGCTGCCCCCGGAGATTTCTCCGATTTTGGAGCTGAGCCCAAGCCCGGCAGTTTCGCCGACGCCAACACCTTCAGTTTCGGTCCAACCTTCGCCATAGGCTACGGTGGGCGAGGCAACCCCGACGCTTTAATCTTAAAAACACAAAAGACAGGGAAAACCTGTCTTTTGTTCTGCGTCATCTTATTCCCATCCATTTTCCCATCGCGGATATCAGCGACTGGACAATAGTCTCAATCTCTTCCGCGCTGACGCCGCCAGTGTGATAGGCGGCGATTGAGCGGTCCAGAGACACGCCGTTTCCCATCTGGTTATCATTCATCAAGGGCAGCAAAATGACAACTTCGCGTTCCCTCTCTTTGCTTTCAAGCCAGAAACTAAGCTCAGACAGCCAGGTGTAGCCATCCTTAGTTCTGACATAACCAAGATAGTCTTGGAATCCGGGAATCGGCTTCGCTATCTGTTTCAATACTTCCCAGGCCATGCTTGGCCAACGCAGGTCAGACTGGAAAAGCTTGTCCAGAGCTTTATTAAGCTCGTTGATGTTTTCAGGGAATACCGGCCCTTCATAGTCGCTCAGATACGCGTTTTCGACTCGAGTCATGCTCATAGCGCCTCCTTTTTTGACGCAAGAATTTATGAAATATACAATATTTGCCGGTTTAAAGCAAATGTTTCTGACAACGCGCATTTTTAAATGTATAATATAAAATCATGGATCCCGTTAGAAATTTAGTTATGAACAAACGAATTATTTTCTTAACAAAGGCGAAGCCGACAAATGTCTCCATGTTTACGAATAAAGAATTAACTTTATTAAATTCCTAACGGGATGGACGAGTTTTTGAAGCGCAATAAAAGTTTTCTGGTTTCCGTTTTGAAGTTTTTACTTTATGCTTCGGTTTTCGCGCCGTTAATTATCAATGTTTCAAGCCTTTTTCCGTTTGTTTTTCCGAAAGCGATTTTTTTTGAAGCCCTGATTGAAGCCGCGCTGTTGATTTTTCTGGCGCTTTTGACGATTGACAAAAGCCTTTTGCCGAAAAAAAACGCTTTGACGCTGGCTTTGGGCGCTTGGTTTTTAGCTTTGCTTCTGGCGACGGTTTTCAGTTTTGACCCGAGCTTTTCTTTCTGGTCAAAAGCCGAAAGAATGGACGGTCTTTTCTGGCATCTTCATTTGCTGGCGTTTTTTTTGATGGCGGTGCCGGTTTTTGAAAAAGAGTTTGTCAAGTTTTTGAGCATCAATTCTTTGGCGGGCCTTTTGACCGGAGTTTATTCTTTGGCAAGCAAATACTTGCCGCAAGTCGTCAGCTTTGGCGACCAGACAAGGCTTGGCGGAACATTCGGCAACCCGGCGTTTTTGGGAACTTATTTTTTGGTGATGTTTTTCCTGAACTGGATTTTGTTTATTTTGTATAGCGGCGCCGAAAAAAAGTTTTTTGCCGCTCTGGGAACTTTATCTTTCGTTTTAGTGGTTTTGTCCGGTACCCGGGGAGCCTGGATCGGCATGGCCCTTGGCCTGGCTTTGTTCGCGGTTTTGGTTATGTTTTTCAGAGCGAAAAAATACTGGCGTTTCGGTTTCGGAATTTTGGCGGTTTTGTTTTTGCTTTTGGTTTCGTTTAAATCTTTGCCGCAGGTTTGGGAAAAAATCTCGCCGTTTTTCGCTTCAAGGATTTACGCTTTGTGGGATATTCCCAAGCCGCGCTTGATTGTTTGGCAGATTGGCTGGAATGCTTTTTTGGAGCGGCCGGTCTTCGGCTGGGGTCCGGAAAACTTTATTTACGCTTACAACAAGCATTTTATTCCCGACCTTCATACTTACGAGATGGCTACATTTGACCGTCCGCATAACAAAATTCTTGATCTTTTAGTGATGAGCGGCGCACTCGGACTTCTGGCTTACCTGGGACTTTACGCGGTTCTGGGGCTGAAGTCTTTTTTGTCTTTGATTTTTCACCGGTACGACGACAAAGAGTTTTTAATCCGGTCTTTGTTTTTGTCTTTGGTGGCGGCTTATTTTGTCCAGAACCTGGTTTTGTTTGAGATGCCGAGTTCGGGCATCGCGTTTTTTGTGGTTTTGCTTCTTGGCGCCTGGCTGTTTTTCGGAGATAAGGAAAGCCAGCCGGTTTTTGACAAAACTTTGCCGAGGCCGGCGCTTTATTTTTTGGCCGGGTTTTTGTTTCTGGCTTTTTTCCGTGGTCTTGTTCTGCCGAGTTTCGCGGCAAATGGCGTCGCGTCATCAGCTTTTTCTTTGACGCCGTCCGGCAATCCGAGCATGGCCTTAAAACAAGCTCAAAATGAGTATTTAAAAGCCAGAAATCTTAACACGTTTTTGAACCGCGAAGTTGACAGTTCAATTGCCAGAAGGCTTGATGATTACGGCACGGTTGAGGTTTTTATGACGCAGCTGCCGGAGTATCAGGATTTTTCAAAAGCGATTCTGGAAAACATTAAAAAAGACATAGTCAAGCATCCCAATGATTATGACCTGGCAGTGGTTGCCGGCTCAATCGCGTTCAAACTGGAAACCGCGGCCGCGACTTCGCCGGAAAAGAGCGAAGCGGTGGCGTTTTTTGAAAAAGCGATTGCCATGGCGCCGAAAAGAGAAGACGCTTACCAGTATCTTTTCCTTTGGAGCTTGAAAAACAGCCAGAAAGAAAAAGCGAAAAATTACACCGACAATTTAATTGGTTTGAATCCCAGGATGGGGCTTTTCTGGTTTTATCAGGCAGAGTACGAGGCTCGTTGGGGAGAGATTGGTTTAATGAGAGAGTATCTTGAAAAAGCCAAGGAGTTTAATTATGACGTTGAAAAAAGATCGGGGGACTGGGAGCTTTTGGTGACGAGCCTGATTCTCGGCGGCCGGAAACAGGAAGCGATTCTGGAGCTTGAAAAAATCATCAAGATCCCGGGTCTGCCGGTTAATTTTCTGGTCCGGGATACGGTTTTCCTGATTCAAAAATACGTTGAAACCGGACAGATTAACAAAGCCAAGATTGCAAAAGACAATCTTTTCAAACAGCTGACGCCGCAGCAGATTGAGATTGTCACCAACCATCTGAAGCAGAATTCTTTGTGGTTTGAATAGCCATGCTGGGTTTGATTTTTTTGGGATTAAGTTTTGTTTTGGGAATTTTTCTGCTTAATTGGCTGGACCGCAGCTCAAGCTTTTCAAACTTCAGGTTTTTAATTTTCAGCCTTGGGCTCGGTCTGGTTGTTGGCGGATACTCGGCATTGGTTTTGGCGCTGATTCTTAAAAGCCTTTTTTACGGACTGATGGTTTTTTCAATTTTTGGCGTGGCCGCCGGCATTTTGTTTTTCAGAAAAATCATCAATATTCTGAAAGATCGTTTTTTGCCGTCAGGTCTGATTTTGAAATTTCTTAATCCGCAGAACATTTTTTTATTTTTGATTATTGGCATCGTGGTTTTGCTCGGGCTGCAGGCAATGCTTTGGGATTCCCAGGGATTTCCTTTCGGAATTTTGAAAGGCTGGGGCGACGGCGCTTACCATCTGAACATGGTTTCGCGTCTGGCCCAGGCCAGTCCGTTTGTTCTTGACCAACCGATTGCCGGCGGCCGGATTTTGAGCTATCCGTTTTTAGTCAATTTTCTTTCGGCGATTTTTTATTTCGGCGGCCTGCCGCTGGCTTTTGCCTGGCACTTGCCCGGGATAATTTTCGGTCCGGCCATGGTTCTGGCGTTTTACCAGCTTGGCAGAAAATTTTTCCATAAAAAGTCCCTGGCAGTTGTTTTTGTTTTTTTGATTCTTTTCGGCGCTGGCCTGGGTTGGCTTTGGTTTTTCCAAGAAGTCAAAAAAGACAGCGCAGCTTTGGGTTTGGCGAACTCTCTGGCAGTTAACTTTATTGAGCCAAAGTTTGAGTACTCTCATCTTGACTCGCGCACCGGCGGCAAGCTGGCGCAAAAAGAACTGCCGGAAAATATTGTCTGGATTGCGCCGGCAATCTCGTTTTTTTCGCACCAGCGATCTTTTGTCATTGGCGGTTTTTTGGGAGCGCTGTTTTTGCTGGGATTTTTAGGGAGTTTTGACTGGCGTTATCTTTTGGTTCTTGGACTGATGCCTTTGGCGCACACGCACAGCTTTTTGGCGCTTTCAGTTTTGAGTTTGGCGTTGGTGATTTTTTCCGGAAAGTTTTCCCAATCTTTTAATAAACTTTCTTTTTTGGCCGCGGCCACAGCCTTGCCCCAGCTTGTTTATTTACTGGCGGCTTTAAAGCTTAACGGCAGCCATAAATTTATTCCATGGTTTGGCTGGATGACTTGCGACCATTCAACCAGCTGGTTTTTCTGCGACGCGAATGTTTTGGGCGCGGACAGCTCGGTCTTGTGGTTTTTGCTGAAAAACTTCGGCCTAATCTTTGTTTTTTGGCTTTTGAGCGTTTTTGTTCTTTGGTTCAATAAAAAAGAATCAAAGCTTAAAGATTTGGTTCTGCCGAGCCTGGTTTTATTTTTGCTGCCGAATATCCTGCTGTTTCAACCTTGGCCTTTTGACAACAACAAATTCATTTTTTGGTGGTGGACGCTGGCCGCGGCGCTGGCGCTTAGCTTGTTTGACGTGCCGCCGAAGAATGACGAATTAAGAATAAAGAATAAAGGCTTTTTGAAGTCAGAATCCATAATTCGTAATTCATTATTCATTTTATTCGTTTTCGGTTCCAGCTTTGCCGGAGTAATTGATGTTTTTTACCGTTTGCAGTCAGGTTTGGAAATCCGGAAAAATATCCGCAGTTTTGGTTATTATGGCGAAGCGGAAAAAAAGCTGGCAGACTGGATTAAGAAAAACACTGAACCAAACGACATTTTTCTGACAACTAGCGAGCCGTCTCAGTTTGTGCCAATGCTTTCCGGTCGTGCGATTTATCTTGGGTTTACCGGCTGGCTCTGGACTCAGGGCGGTGATAAAGTTATCTTTGAAAGAAAAACAAAAATTGAAAGATTCATTGAAACCGGCAAAGCTGAAGAACTTTGTTTGGATGGCGTCAGATACTGGCTGGCGGAGAGCGATTTTTTCAGGGAATATCCAATATCGGAAAAATTAGTTGAGACAAAAAACACAGTCTTTCAGCTGGACGGCAAAAAGATTGTCAGGCTTGATTGTGTTGAGTAAAATTATTGATAATCATATGTTTCTTGTCCGCTTTAAATCTTTAATCCTGAAACTTGATGCAAAAAAATTAATGGTTTTTTCATTGATTTTTTTGGGGCTATTGACGCGCTTTGTTTTTATTTCTCATCCGAACCAAACCGTGTTTGACGAAGTTCATTTCGGCAAGTTTGTTTCGTCTTATTTCACGGGCAAATATTATTTCGACATTCATCCGCCGCTGGGGAAGATGATTATCGCTCTGGGCGCCGGGCTTGGGGGTTATGGCGATTACGTGGCGCGCCACGGGGTCTTTGATTTTGAGAAAATCGGCGAAAGCTTCGGTGCGGTGCCTTATTTTTGGTTCAGGTTTTTTCCGGCTTTGGCCGGCTCGTTAATTCCTCTGGCAGTGTTTTTGTTTATGCTTGAGTTTGGCGCCGGCAGGCTGGCAAGTTTTCTGGCCGGTTTGCTTTTGGTGTTTGAAAACAGCCTTTTGGTTGAGTCGCGGCTGGTTTTAACGGACGCGTTTTTGATTTTGTTCGGCTTTTTGGGACTGTATTTCTTCTTTCGGGCAAGAAATAGAAATTATCCAAACAAACTTTTGTTTTGGTCGGGCTTGTTTTTTGCCGCCAGTTTTTCAGTCAAGTGGACCGGCTTGGGATTTTTTGGCGCCTGCGGATTAATTTATCTGTGGGATATTTTAGATTTTTCATTAATTAAACCAGGTTTTTTTCTGCCGGCTCGTCGGTTGGCTCCAGCGGCCAACCGCGGCACTGTTCTCTCACCCCAAAAAGTCGCCCGAGGCGACACCAAGCTTTTTGGGGCTCCGAGAACCGGAAAAAATCTTGGTTATTTAATCCTCGGCGCTTTGGCTTTGGTGATTGTGCCTTTTGCGATTTATTTCGCTGTTTTCCAGATTCATTTCGCTTTACTGCCGGCTTGCCCGGAATCCGGCGGCGGTTGCGAGTTTATGTCTCAGGAGTTTAAAAACCGCGGGCTTAATCCTTGGCAGAGTTTTTTGGAGCTGAATCAAAAAATGTGGGTTTATAACAAAGGCATTTCAGAATCGCACGAATACGGTTCAAAAGCTCTCGGCTGGCCATTGATGATTCGTCCGGTTTATTACTGGGTTTTAGACAGCGCCAGGATTTATCTGATTGGCAATCCGGTTATCTGGTTTTTGGGCTTTTTCGGCATCTTTGCTTTTTTGTTTCTTAAAATAAGCGCGGAGAAAAAAATCCTGCTTTGGCTTTTGTATCTGGCGAACCTGGTTCCATTTATCCTTGTCAGCCGGGTTTTGTTCCTTTATCACTATCTTCTTGCTTTGATTGTTTCCGTGATGGCGTTTTCCTTGGTTGTGGATGAAGTTTTCAAGGAAAAAAAGATTTTTGTCTGGGGCGCGGTCTTGGCTTTGGCGGTTTTTGGATTTTTGTTTTTTGCGCCTTTGAGTTACGGCTTTCCTTTGTCTGAAACCGGGTTTGCCCGGCGTCAGTGGTCAAGTTTTTGGTTTTCCGGAAACAGCCAGCTGAAAGAGTTTTGCGAAAAAACAAACTGCTCCGTGTTAAAATGGATTGTGTATTAAAAGGTTGTAGTTGATGCGCTTAAAAAATATTTTTAATTATTTCATTAACTCATGCTTACTGTTTTAATCAGCGCTGGCATCCTGACTTTTGTGGCCGTGTTTGTCAGCCTGTTTTTTGTCAGGCGCGGCCGTTCAAAAGCCAAGCTTTTGCGTCTGGTCGGGTTTTCATCAGGCTCTTTTTTGGGCAGCGTGTTTTTTCATCTTTTGCCGGAGATGGCGGAAAAAGGCATTCCCCAGGATTATTTATTTTTTTCTTTAATAACGATTCTGCTTTATTTTCTGGCGGAAAGGCTTTTGTTTTCCGGCCATCATCACGGAGAAAAGCGCGGGGAAGACCATGGCCATCTTGGTTACCTGAACATTTTTGGCGACGGCGTCCATAATTTTTTGGACGGTTTGATTATTGCTTCGGCTTACGCGGTTGATTTTAATCTTGGCGTGATTGTGACAATCTCCGTGGCGTTGCACGAGATTCCCCAGGAAGTCGGGGATTTTGGCGTTTTGCTTTACGCCGGCTTTCCTTTCAAAAAAGCGCTGACGCTGAATTTTTTGGCGGCTGGTTCCGTGGTTCTGGGAGCCTTGACCGGTCAGGTGCTTTTGAGTTATGTTGGTTTTTTCCAAAGCTATTTTTTACCGATTGCCATCGGAGGATTTTTGTATATTGCCATGAGCACGATGTTTCCGATTCTTCATGAGGAAGGCGATAAAAAAGAGTTTTTGTATAACTTTGGGTTTTTGTTGCTTGGCGCGGCTCTGGTTTATTTGTTCAAAAGCTTTAGCTGAGTCTGTAAGTTTGGGGAATTAAAAAACAGTCCCGACGTTCATCGGGACTGTTTTTGGGGTTATTGGGCTTGTGTTGTTTTCTCTGGAATCCAGACAAGAATAGTTCTGTAGTTTAAGTCGCTGGCAGTGATTGCCAACAGTTGGTCAAGCGGCACCTTGAATTCTTCGGAGATGAAATCGCGCGCTTTTTTCTCCGCTTTATGGATAGTGTCGATGTCCTGGAATACCGAGACTTTGAAAGGGACTAGCCAGGCCCTTTCACACCCTTGCCCGAAGTAATGTTTTCCTTCAGAAACCTGGGGTTTGTTGATTGAAATGTTCACGAGGCCTCCTTTGTTTAACATCCTAGCACTGATTTACGGCTTGACAACAGCCCTGGTTTTGCTATAATCTCTTCAACACCCGCTGCAACTTAAAAACTGGAAATCAGCAGCTTTGAGAGAGGCTGTTTTCTTTTTCTCGCGCTTTTTTGTGTGCGAGGAGTTTGGCTGTTGCGGCTGGCCTCGTTAAGTTTTCAAAACCGCGTTTGACGCGGCAAAGAAAATTTTTTGGGGAAGAACTTTAACCCTTTGATTGACTCAGGGTTAAGGTGAGTGAAATCGAACCTTGACAACTTAAGGTTTTAAGGTGAAGTGTACCCCGTCAAAATTTTGCTCGTGAGATTCAAATTTAGAAATAGATTTTTATTCTTGATTTGGTTACCACTGGCGACGCTGGCCTGAATAAGGCTCCCGCATTTGCGGGACGCGCCGCTGAGAAATGTTTTGGCAAAATTTCTACGGGGTGTAAGTAGTAAGTGCGAAAAAACTCAATATTTTTTCGGTTGTCCTTAAGTCTAAAATTAGTTTTCAACTAATTTTTTTGAGGATTTGATCCTGGTCTTTTAACAAGGTTATTTTTTAACTTTGTTAGTTTAACCAGTTTAAGTACAGGTTCATAAAAAGACCAAGATGGATTGATTCTCTTTTTTGAGGATTTGATCCTGGTCCAGGATGAACGCTGGCGGCGTGGATTAGGCATGCAAGTCGAGCGATCAGATGTCGGACTTCGGACGTCAGATTTCAGCTATCTGATCTCTGATATCTGGTGTCCGATATCTGGTAGCGGCGAACGAGATAGGAACGCCTTGGTACCTTCCCCAGAGTTTGGCATAGCTCGTCGAAAGACGGGGTAATTCCAAATAGTCTCCGCTTTCGCTTTTTGTTTCACAAAAAGCTTCAGCGTGACGAGTCGCAAGATTTTGTCACGCCGCAGCTCTGTGGAACACGGAGCGAAGGCGGAGTAAAGGCGCAAGTCGCTTTGGGATGGGCCTAGGTCTGATCAGCTAGTTGGTAGGGTAATGGCCTACCAAGGCTATGACCAGTAGGGGAGCTGAGAGGCTGTTCCCCATCGGGGGCACTGAGACACGGGCCCCACTCCTACGGGAGGCAGCAGTCGAGAATATTCCACAATGGGCGAAAGCCTGATGGAGCGACGCCGCGTAGAGGAAGAAGTATTTCGGTATGTAAACTCTTTTTCATGGAGAGGAACTTCGGTGACAGTACCCATGGAATAAGGAGCTGCTAACTTCGTGCCAGCAGCAGCGGTAACACGAAGGCTCCGAGCGTTATCCGGATTTATTGGGCGTAAAGCGCGCGTAGGCGCTTGTCGCAGATTTTCTGCGTCCCGAAAGTGATTTATCACTTAAGGGATCAAGTTTGGCGTTCAATCTCGTGGCTCAACTGCGAGACCGCGTCGAATACTGGGCAGGTAGAGGTAAAGAGGGGCTGACGGAACGCACGGTGTAGGGGTGAAATCCGTTGATATCGTGCGGAACACCAAAAGCGAAGGCAGTCAGCTAGCTTTATTCTGACGCTGTTGCGCGAAAGCGTGGGGAGCGAACAGGATTAGATACCCTGGTAGTCCACGCCCTAAACAATGTTGACTAGCCATTGGAAGCATCGACCCTTTCAGTGGCGAAGCTAACGCATTAAGTCAACCGCCTGGGAAGTACGGCCGCAAGGCTAAAACTCAAAGGAATAGACGGGGACTCGCACAAGCGGTGGACCATGGGGTTTAATTCGATGGTAAGCGAG
>LCKC01000016.1 GCA_001001185.1 Parcubacteria group bacterium GW2011_GWB1_45_10
CAGTGTTCCGGCAAACAGCAAGGCAACAGCCAGAAGCAATGCCATTTCCCAGCCCCAGTTTTCGGAAACTGTTTCTGCCGGAATCTCGGCAAAAGAGCGGGCTGCGATATGGACAAGCACCAGCTGGGCAACAACACCTATACTGAGTCCTTCCAGAATAAAGGACACTGCCGACACTATGGCAACCAGGGCTTCCATTGTTCCTGAAAGCCCAATCTCCAAGCATCGGCGGACAAGGAAGTTCTTCTGAACTTTCATGGCGGCCTCCTTTCGATTCGGACTTTCTTTTCTTAAGTTGTCAAAGGTCTCTAGACAACCAAAAACGCCTTGGCTTATCTAGCCAAGGCGTTTTTTAACAAACCTAAATCAGCTTAAGTTCTAAAAACCGCCGTGGCTAAACAAACCATTCCTCCTTCTTTTTTCCAAGTAAAAATACACTCAGCCGGATAGAAAGTAGACGTTTGTCTGTTAAAATGGCGGTTAGACCATTGTTTGAATTGTAAATTTCCTGTTTCCATGTTTTTGCCGCGGCGCGATTTGGCGCGCGGTATATTAAAGACGTTTGATTTGTTTTTTTATTACAAAAAGAGTCAATAATTTAAGCTTTGAACTTTTTGCCGAACCGCTTTTTGAAAAAGTGTCTTTCACCATAAAACGGGGAGACAAAATCGGTTTGGTCGGCCCGAACGGCGCCGGCAAAACCACCATCCTGAAAATCATTCTGGACCAGCTTGAACCCGACGAAGGTTCGGTCAAAATTGAAAACGAAAAACTTGGTTATCTTTCCCAGGAACTGCCGTTTCAGCCAAACGACACTGTCGGCGGTTTTTTGGGCTTTTCTGACAAAGCCAAAATCCAAAACGCTTTGAGCAAAGTCAGCCTTAATGCGCCAGTCAGTTTCAGCGTCAACGGCGAACAAAAACAGATCCGGGCAACCGAAAAACTCGACGAATCATTCAGGGTCTCTTCGCTTTCCGGTGGCCAAAAAACCAAGTTGGCCCTGGCAAAAATTCTTTTGACGAGACCGACGATATTGATCCTGGACGAGCCGACAAACCATCTTGATTTCCGCGGCCTTGAATGGCTGGAAAAATTCGTCAATGGATATTCGGGCGGCGTTCTAGTGATTTCCCACGACCGCAGATTTCTGGACAACACCGTCAATAAAATTCTGGAGCTTGACCGGGTCAACAACAGATTCGCCGAATATTCCGGGAATTACACTGATTACATGATTTCAAAAGAAAAGCAGATTGCCCGCTGGGATGACGAATACGAAAAACAGCAAAAACACAAGCGGCGGCTGGAACTTTGGCTAGCTTTAAAAAAGCAGGAAGCCTCGATGGGTGGCGATCGGAAAAAAGGCAAACAGATCAGAGCCATGGAAAAACGTTTACAAAGAGAGGTTTATTCAGATGAGCTAAAAAAGCCAAAAACCGAAAAAGCCATAAAAAATCTTGATTTTGGCGGCAGTGTTCATTCAGACAAACTGATTTTAAGGCTGGAAAACATTCATAAAAAATTCGGCAATAAAGAAGTTTTAAAAGGCGTCAGTTTTGAGCTGCGCGGCAAAGACCATGTTTTATTGAGAGGCGAAAACGGCTCCGGCAAAACCACGATTATTAAAATCATCAATGGTTTGATAAAGCCGGATTCAGGAGAGATAAAATTCGGCAAAAGCGTCAATTTGGGCTATTTTGCCCAGGAGCACGAAGTTCTTGATTTTGAAAAAAACATTGAGGAAGAGTTTTTATCAACTCCGAGGCTGAAAAAACTTGATAAAGACTCAAGAAAAATTCTTGGCGCGTTTTTATTTTCCGGCAGCGATGTTTTCAAAAAAGTTTCCAGCCTGAGCCTGGGAGAACGCGTCCGTTTGATTTTCGCCAAGCTGACAAACCAGCAAAACGAGCTTCTGGTTCTGGACGAACCGACAAATCATCTTGATATTTTTTCCCGGGAAGCGATTGAAGACGCGCTGACTGATTATGACGGCGCGATTTTAATGGTTTCGCACGACCGGTATTTTTTGGACAAAATAAAGCTCAACCGGATTTTTGAACTTGAAAACGGAATCACCAGCGAGCTCTACTGAAAAGAAACAGCAAGTGTTAAAATGACTTCATGACTTATCCAATCGTCTTCACTTCCACTGAAGACAACTTTTGGCTTTACGGCATGCTTTTGGAAGCTGAGAAGCTAAAATCAAAAACAATTTACCTTCACACTCACGGCACCGCGAGTAATTTTTACGAAGAACTGTTTTTACAGGTTCTGGCGGAAAAACTTCTGGAAAATAACGTCTCTTTGCTTTCCGTTAATAACCGCGGCGCCCACGTGTTTGATCCTTACCAGGAATCCGGCCTGGCTGTGGAAAAATTTGAAGGCTGCGTCAAAGACATTGACGCCTGGATTGAGCTGGCTTTGGAAAAAGGTTATCAAAACGTGGTTCTTTCCGGACACAGCCTGGGAAGCGAAAAAATCGTTTACTACATGAATAAAGGCAGGCACGCCGACAAAGTCAGATCTTTGGTTCTTTTGGCGCCGGCAGACTCTGTCGGCTACCATATTTTCAACAAAGCCGGCGAGCCTTCAAAGCAGAATAAAAAACGGCTGAATCTTTTGCTCAAAAAAGCCTTGAAGCTGATTGACAGAAACAAAGGCGGCGATTTTCTTGACCGGGACGCTTACGGCGGCATCATGCCGAAATCAGCCGAATCTTTCGTTGATTTCTTGGGGCCGGATTCCGAGCTGGCAAAAGCCCTGCCGTTCCACACCGGAAAGCTTGAACTGTTCAGCCAGATAAAAGTCCCGATACTGGCAGTCATCGGCGACCAGGAAGAATACACCGGCATTCCCGAAGACCAGGCTTTAAAACTGATGGAAAAAGAAAATCCGCTCGCCAAAACCTTTCAACTGAAAAACTGCGACCACGCTTTCCAGGGCTGTGAAGACCAGTTGGCCCAAATTATTTTTGAGTTTATCAAAAATAAAGTTTAGCCGAATTTCTGATTGAACAATCCGGTAATTGGTGTTATAATTGAGTATCAGCAAGGCCAAAAGGCCTTTTTATTTTTGAAACGAAAATCATGCTTCAAGAAATCAGAAATATCGCCATTATCGCGCATGTTGACCATGGCAAAACCACTCTGACTGACGCGTTAATGAAACAAGCTGGGGTTTTAGTTGAAGGCGCGACCATGGATTCAAACGCTCTGGAAAAAGAGCGGGGGATTACGATTTATTCAAAAAACACCTCGATTTATTACCGCGGGACAAAAATCAACATTGTTGACACTCCTGGGCACGCTGATTTCGGTTCGGAAGTTGAAAGAGTTTTGCGTTCAATCGATTCCGTGCTTTTGGTCGTTGACGCCCAGGAAGGCCCAATGCCGCAGACAAGATTTGTCCTGAAAAAATCATTGGAACTCGGAATCAATCCGATTGTTTTGATTAACAAAATCGACAAGCCAGCGGCCAATCCGAAACTCTGCTTTGATCAGGTTTTGGAGCTTTTCTGGGAGCTCGGCGCCAATGAAAAGCAAGCCAACTTCCCGGTGGTTTACACCATCGGCAGGCTCGGCATTGCCAAAAACTCGCTTGACGAAGACTCAAAAGATTTGACGCCACTCTTGGAAACGATTCTCAAACACGTGCCGAGCGCCGCGTCAGAAGAAAGTTCAAAAAAAGAACTGAGATTTCAGCCATTCAACCTTGGCTATGACAATTTTTTGGGCCGGCTGTCTGTTGGCCGGGTTTACGAAGGCTCGCTCAAACAAAATGCTGCAGTTTTCGTGAAAAAACCCGACGGCGAAACCCGGCAAGCCAAACTGACAAAAATCTTCAGTTTTGACGGAGTTGAAAGAAAAGAAATGCAGGAAATTCAAACCGGCGACATTGCTTTGGTGGCCGGAATCCCGGACATCAACATCGGGGAAACCATTGCCGCGGATATAAACGCCAAACCCTTGCCGGCGATTGCCATTGACGAACCGACAATCACGCTTAATTTTCTGGTCAACAACTCGCCGTTTGCCGGCCGGGAAGGCAAGTTCGTCACTTCCAGACAGCTGAGAGAATATCTTGAAAGAGAGCTGGAAATAAATGTCGGCTTGAATGTTGATTTCAGCAAAGCCGACAGGTTCAAAGTTTCCGGACGCGGTGAACTTCATATTGCCATTTTACTTGAAAACATGAGGCGGCTTGGCTTTGAACTGCAGATTTCCCAGCCGCAGGTGATTATTAAAAGCGAAAACGGAAAAAAGTTCGAGCCTTTTGAAGAGCTGATTATTGACGCGCCGCAGCAATATCAGGGCGTGATTATTGAAAAACTCGGCTCGCGGGCGTTTATCATGAAAAACATCTCGCAAAAAGAAAATTCCGTCAGGCTTTTTTTTGAAGGCCCGACCAGAGGGTTTTTGGGTTATCGCAACCAGTTTATTGTTGACACTAAAGGCGAAGGCATTTTGTCTTCAAGAGTCATCGGCTTTTTCCCTTACGCCGGCGAAATAAAGAAAAAATCAGTTGATTCAATGATTTCCATGGCGGGCGGCAAAGCTTTGAGTTTTGCTTTATGGGGACTTCAAGACCGGGGCACGCTTTACATCGGCCCGGGCGCGGATGTTTACGAAGGCATGGTTATCGGCAACGCCGCCAAAGGCATGGAGATGATGGTCAACCCGACAAAAAACAAAGAAATGTCAAACTTCAGAACCGCGAGGAACGACGAAGGAATCAGCCTGGCGCCGCCTTTTGAACTGACGATTGAACGCGGCTTTGAGATTATGGCTGAGGACGAATATCTTGAGATTACCCCGAAAAACGTCAGGTTAAGAAAAAAACACCTGACTGAAGTTGAAAGAACCAGGAATCGCAGGAAAGAGACTAACCAATAAGTCAAAAAATCACAAACCCCTCTCATATTTTGAAAGGGGTTTGTGTTAAAATTAACCTCAAGATGGCATTTCCTGAGTTTCAAAAAGAATATCAAAAGCTGAACAAAGCGCAAAAACAGGCGGTTGACACGATTTACGGCCCGCTTTTGGTTGTTGCCGGCCCGGGTTCCGGCAAGACCCAGATTTTGAGCTTGAGAGTGGCAAATATCCTGCAAAAAACCGACACCCTGGCCGGCAATATCCTTTGCCTAACTTTCACTGATTCGGCGGCCGCGAACATGAGAGAGAGACTACGCCAAATCATTGGCCGCGATGCATTTAGGGTCGCCATCCACACCTTTCATAGCTTTGGTGTTGAAATTATTAATCGACACCCAGAGTTTTTTTATAACGGAGCCGACTTTTCGCCAGCAGATGAATTGGCACAAAGGGAAATATTAAATTCTGTAGTTGAAACACTGAACTACAACGATCCACTTAATAAAATTGAGGGTGAATTCGGTCAAACACGACTGAAGAGTATTAAAGATGCAATCACTGATCTTAAAAAAGGGGGACTGACTCCTGAAGAATTTTCTGCCGTAATAAACTACAACGAAAAAGAGTTAGAAACGCTCAATTCGTTATTCCAAACTGTTTTTTCAGATAGAATTTCGAAAAAAACGATCACAGAGGCTACTAAATTAGTAGCAAAAATACAAAAAATAAAATTTACCAATGATTTTCCGGTATCATTTTTCAAACCCATCCATGAATTAATCTTGAATTCGCTTACTCAAGCGATTACAGACTGCGCTACGGAATTAACTAAACCTATAACCGCTTGGAAAAACAAATGGCTCAAACGAAACGAAAATGGAGATTTGTCTTTTACTAATTTAACCAAAACCACTGAACTAAAGTCATTAGCAAATATTTACAAACTCTATATTCAAGCGATGAGAGATAGGGGCTACTTTGACTTTGACGACATGCTCCTTGACACCATCCAGGCGGTTCAAACAAACAAAGTTCTGGCCTATGAACTTCAGGAACAGTACCAGTTTATTCTCGTAGATGAGTTCCAGGACACAAACAATGCCCAGATGCGTTTGCTTGACTTGATCGCTCAGTCGAAGATCTCACCCAATGAACCGAACTTAATGGCAGTCGGCGACGACGACCAGGCGATTTACAAGTTCCAGGGAGCAGAGTTATCTAACATCCTTGAATTCAAAGATAGATACGGCGCGGAAACTATCGTCATGGCTGAAAATTATCGCTCCACTTCCTTTATTCTTGACTTTGCTGAAAAAATCATTAAACAGGTAGAGGAACGACTTGAGGGAAGGATCAAGGGTCTTAATAAAAAACTGACAGCGGTCAACCCAGCTAGAAGTGGCGGAGAAATAACCCTTAAATCTTTCCCAACCGACATCCACGAATACCACTGGATAGCAGAAACGGTTCAGAATCTAATTGCTAAAAATGAACCGCTGAACGAAATCGCTATCATTGCCAAAGAACATAAGATCCTACGACGAGTCGCTACACAACTTTTGGCAATCGGCATATCGACGGCCTACGAACAGCAAAGGAATGTTCTTGAACAGCCACACATCCTTCAAATCGTTAAGATTTCTGAGTTCTTGCTTTCTCAATCAGATGATCATCTGCCCGAAATATTCAGTTATCCTTTTTGGGAACTCAATCGAGAAGAAATATGGAAAATTTCACTGAATGCCAGAAATAACAAAATAACTTGGCTAGAAGAAATCAAGAACAACGGCAGCCAGAAATTCAAAGATATCGCAAATTTTTTAATTGAATTGTCTTCAATCGCTCAATACGAAACTTTGGAACATGTTTTGGATGAGCTAATTGGTAGGCCAGTTTCTCTGATGATAATTGGAGATACGTACCGTCCAGATGTTGAACAAAAAAGGCTAACTAAGTTCAACAGTCCATTCAGGGATTTCTATTTCGGCCAAGATAGTTTAAAGCGCGACCCACAATCATACTTGTTATTCCTGTCCGCGTTAAGGATTTTTTACAGCGCTTTAAAAGAATACCGACAAGGTGAGCTACTTAAAATTTCTGACATAGTTGAGTTCACTCGTCTTCGTCAAAAACATAAGTTGCCACTAGCAGATCAAACTCCATTCGGAGATATCAAAAACGCTGTTAATCTTTTGACGGCGCACAAAGCTAAGGGCCAAGAGTTCAATTCCGTGTTTATTACTAGTTGTCAGAACGAAATCTGGGCTAAAAACAGGGGTCGCCGCGGATTGTCGTTTCCGGAAAATCTACCAATCACACCAGCCGGAGACAGTCAGGATGACCAGCTGCGACTTTTTTACGTTGCGATTACTAGAAGCAAGAGAAACCTCTTTATTTCTGCTCACCAAACTAACGAAAGTGGCAAAAGATCTTCGTTGCTTAACTTCGTACCTGAGTCATTTGAAAACGCTACCGATAGCCCTTCTGAGGAGTCAGTCGCTAGCTTAGAATCCGCCCTATCTGATTTCTACCGCCCCCCTCTCGTTACCAGTGAGAAAACACTTCTCCGTACTTATCTTGAGAATTATAAAATTAAACCGACACACCTGAATAACTTTCTAGATATTTCTCAGGGTCGGGGCGGACCACAAACTTTTTTCGAACAAAACATCTTGCTTTTCCCGCAGACTCAAGCATCATATCTGTCTTTTGGCTCTGCTATTCACGAAACTATTAAAAACATCTATTCTTTCCTCAAAAACCATGGAGAATTACCAGAATTCAAGATCATTGAAAGCTGGCTCGAATCTTACTTAAAAGACAAGAGGCTGAATTCTCGTGATTTCAATCAATATTTTGAGAAGGGTAAAGACGTTCTAAAAATCTACATTGAAAGAAATAAAAACAACTTCAGCTCGTCTGATCTAATTGAAGTAGATTTTAACAATCAGGGGGTGGTTCTTGACAATGCATCTTTATCCGGTCGCATAGACAAAATCAAAATACTAAACCCAGGAACTGTTGATGTATATGATTTGAAAACCGGTGGTCTATTGAAAAAATGGGAAACAGCTAACGCGGATGACGCCGTCAAAGCATACAAAAACAAAAACCAGCTCGGTTTTTACAAACTTTTAATTGAGAACTCTACTGATTTCTCAAAATATAAAGTCAATCGCGGCATCTTAGAGTTCATTGAAACTGACCCTAAAGAAAATCCGATTTTGGAGCTAGAGTTTGATAAGGACTTCATTGCGAGACTGACAAAACTGATCCAGGTTGTTTATTCAAAGATTACAAACCTTGATTTCCCGGATGTCTCAAAATACTCGCCGGACATCAAAGGAATTTTTGAGTTTGAAGAAGAGCTGGTAAATAGTAAGTAGAAAATAGAAAGTAGAATGATGGAACATGTTTTACTGATGAAAGCCGGGCCGTACTGCGGCTACAGCCTTGATGAAATCATTAAAATCAAGCAAAAAGAGGAAGAAAAAATAGGCAAGTTTTTCTGGGGTTATGGCGGCGTGTTTTGCCGGCCGGATTTAATCAACGCTTTTGTTTCAAGCGCCAGACAAAAAAAGAAAAAAGTGTTTGTTTTGTTTGTTGAAACAAAATCCTCTTATGAAACAACTGAACAGGGAAGGTTTTTAAACTTTTCAAAAAACAAAATAGACTGGGAGTCCCTGTCGGAAAAAGTCTTGTTGGTTGGCAACACAAAAAAGCCTCATTTTGCCATCTGTGGCAAAAATCTGAAAAAAACCAAAACAGAGATTGATTTAAGCCAATACCAGGTATTTTTAAAATCCGGAATGTTTTCCGAACTGAATAAAAGCCTGGCAGATTATTTCAAATACAGAGTTGATAAAGCCTGCGGCATTTACTCTCCAGAAAAGACATTAAAAAACAAGATTGTCAGGATTAGTTATGTTTGCGAGCTTACAGAACCCTGCTGTGTTTATGTAAAATAAAACGAAAACCGTCCCGCTTATAACGGGACGGTTCTTTTGTGATATTTAGTTGTTCAGATAAGCCCGAGACGGCGAGCCACCGCGCAAACATCCCTGTCGCAGATGTTGAAATACCTGACAACAGACTGAGGGAAAGGAGCAAGAGCGTAAAGCTTAATCGCCCCGATAAACCCAAACTGACGGTTCAGTTCGTCAAACACCAGCGCCGCGTCTGAATTTTTTCCTTCATCAGTCATCATTCTACGCATCTCTACCAGAACCTCTCCGGTTGACGGCGGTTCATCGCCCTGCCATTTCACGACAAATTTTTCCCCGTTGCCATTATAATGGTAGGCCCACCAAAGTTTTTGCTCCGCGTCCCAAAACGCCGGGAAAACATAGGCTTCGCCGTCTGGAAGTTCGACTTTCCAGCGATAAAACCCGAAGACGCCCCAGTCTTTGAACTGATGAGTGGGCGCACCCAGGCGAGCCTGCAAGTCTATTGGTATTGGCCGAAGCCAGCTTGTCCCCTCATCGGAAACTTTACCATCTATACCCATTGTTCCTCCTTTTCTTTCACAAAAGTTTTGAATTTGCTGGCAAAACCATAACACAAATATTCTCAAGAAGCAATCAAAATCAGTTTTTGCTCCATCTGGCGAAAATGCCGCTCGGCAGAAAACGCCCAGCGGATTTTTCTTTCAAAGCCAGCTCGCCAGCGCTGATTGTTCCGCCAGGTTTTTTCACGGCGCTTTGCAAAAGATTTGCCAAAGCAATTGAAGACAAATCGGCCGTGTAAACGTTAATCAAAAAGAAAAGAGGATTTGGCGAAAGGATTTTCTGGCACTCAAAAACAAGCTTTGGCAGGTCAAAAGCCAGTTTCCAGATTTCGCCTTTCAAGCCATGGCCAAACCTCGGCGGATCCATGATAATGCCGTCGTATTTATTGCCGCGTTTGGCTTCGCGCGCAACAAACTTAAAAGCGTCGTCTTCAAGAAAGCGGATCTGCCCGGCTGGGATGTTGTTCAGTTCAGCGTTTTGTTTTGCCCAAAAATTGACGCTTCTGACAGAATCAACATGAACGACTTCGGAACCGGCTTTTGCGCAAACCACAGACGCCGCGCCCGTGTAAGCAAAAAGATTAAGAACCTTTAGTGGTTTATTCTCAGTACTTCGACTTCGCTCAGTATTTCGGAGCAAGCTCCTCAACCATTCCCAGTTGACGGCCTGCTCGGGAAAAATGCCGATGTTTTTGAAATTTGAAAACTTCAGAAGAAACGCCAGTTTTTCGTAATGAATCTGCCATTTTTCCGGAATCCGATTCGCTTTTGACCACTTTCCTTCGTCTTTGGTTCTGCCCTGAAAGCTGGCTGAAGCTTTATCCCATTCAAGCCGCGGCAAACTCGGCGACCAGAGCGCCCTTGGATCAGGCCGGATAATTTTAAAATCGCCAAAACGTTCCAGTTTTTTGCAGTTGCCGGAGTCTAACAGCTCATATTCGCGCCAGTTTTGCGGATGCTCAACCGAGATTTTTTCCATAAAAACAATTTTAACATAAAAATCTTCTGGTATAATAAAGTTTATGAACAAGACAAAAACAATTTATTACCTTGTCGGTCTGACGGCGCTGGCTGGACTGGTAGTCTGGCTCTGGCAAAAACCAGGTTTGTCGGAAATCAATAGCTTTGAAGACTGCGTTAAAGCCGGCTATCCAGTGATGGAATCTTTTCCAGAACAGTGCAAAACTCCGGATGGCAGGACATTTATTAACGAAAAACAAACCATGGAAACTGAACTAAAAATAGAAGATTTAAAGCTTGGTGAAGGCAAGGAAGCGCAGAACGGAAAAACCGTTACCGTCAATTACACTGGTAAGCTCGCGGACGGCAAAAAATTCGACAGCTCATATGACAGGAATCAACCGTTCAGTTTTATTCTTGGAACCGGGCAGGTGATTCAGGGATGGGAAAAAGGCATCTTGGGCATGAAAGTCGGCGGCGAAAGAAAACTGACAATTCCCCCGAGCATGGCTTATGGCCAAGCCGGCATTCCGAACGTCATCCCGCAAAACGCCACGCTGATTTTTGAAGTGGAATTATTGGAAGTAAAATAAAAACATGGAAATTACGGGATTCGGGGCACACATAAAAGTCTCAGACATTAAAAAATCAAGAGAGTTTTACGAATCTCTCGGCTTCAAAGCAGTGTTCGGCTACGGAGATGAGGAATGGAAAGCTAGCTTGCCAAAAGACATTCCTTCAGCTCCGGAAAAATATCGCGGTATAGTTTTCGCCATCGGAGATAACGCCAAGCTGGAAATAGCGGATGGGCATGTCGGCGTAAAGCATCAGGATATTTTCAAAAAGACAATCGAAAATGAAAAAATCTCCGCCATGGTTAACGTTAAATCACTGCTCCCGCTTTTTTCTAACGAACATATCAGGCTTAGTTTTCCAGTCAGACATTATTACTGGGGAACGCTTGAAGCCGCCTTCAGAGATCCAGACGGGTTTGTTTTAGTTTTCATTGCGCCATATTCGGAAAAAGAAGAAGAACAAATAAAGCAATTCACCAATATTGAAACTGTTTAAAACCAAGTAAAAGAAACAATAGCCCACGGATTAATCTGAAAAATGAACAATGTGTTAAAAAAGAATTTTCCAATTATTGTTGCTCTGACTTTCATTGTTTTTTCAGTTTACAGAGAAAACTTTTCAAAATGAAGCTTGGCCGAAGGAAAGTCAAGCTCTTTCAGGTCTGAAATAACCGAGTCCATCATTGGCTCGGGCCCGCATAAAAACACTTCGCGTTCAAGAAAATCCGGCACCAGGCGCTGGATTTTTTCTTTGTCAATATAACCGGTTTCGCCGGAATAATTCTTTTCATCGCTCAAAACATTAATGAGCTTCAGGCCGGTAATGTCTTTAAATTCGTTTTCAAAAACAATGTCTTGTCTTGTTTTATTGCCGAAAAGCAGAATCACATCCTTGCCTTTTTGAACCATTGCCTGCGCCAGGCTGCGAAGCGGAGTAATGCCAATGCCGCCGGCAATCAAAAGAATCTTGTCTGAAACTTTCTCATTGTCAGTAAAAACTCCAAAAGGCCCTTCAATAATCACTTTTGCCCCCAAGGGCAGGTTTTGCAGTTTTTTCGTGAAATCGCCGACTTTCCAGATTTTTTCCGGAAATGTAAATTGAGACAACATTGTAGTTTTCTCGAATAATCCGGCCGACCTTGAAACCGTGCCTGTAAAAATTAAGTAAGGGCCGCAAAAAACGGAATTTCAGATGATTGAAAAGAACCAGCAAATAAAGCAAAACCCAGTAGCCGTAAAACAAATTGCTTCCCGTCAAGCTGTAGCCGAACTCAAACTGATGGCTGAAAGACAAGAGCACGGCCAGATAAACCGCCAGATGAATAAAATACCAAAGCTCGTATCTCAGTTTCCTTAAAGAAACTATTAAGGAGCTCAAAACCACAAAAACAAACAAAAACAAAGCTATTAAAGCTTTTAACGTTTCGTCGTTGCCGAAAGCGAAAAATTTCAGCTGATTCAAAAAGTTTATTTCCGCCGCCAGGCTGTACCCAAGAATAATAAACAAAGGGTGCGCCAGTAAAAAAATCAGGCTGTATTTTCCGTTCAAATGATGAAAACGCGAAAGCTTGTCCAAGCCGAATGTTTTTTCAAGCCACAAGTTTCTGCCCATCAGAAAAAACTGCGTCAAAATCATGAACGCAGCCATCAAACCGAAAAGCCCGCCAAGATGAATGAAAGATTCAGTAAGACTGCTAAATTCAAAGCCGCCGGTCAAAAACCAGAAAGAAAAAATCACCAGCCAGTTGAAAAGCCAGAAAAACCACCAAAAAAGTTTTTGCTTGTTCATTAGCCGCTCAACGTTCCTTTATCATTCAACACTTCGACAAGCTCTGTGTTTCGTTATCACTCAACAATCAGATTACCTTTCATGCCCATCTGCCGGTGAGTGCCCATTGAACAGTAATATTCAAAAACGCCGGTTTTGTCAGCGACAAACTCAATTGTTTCAGTTTGGCCGGCCTGAAGTTTTTCCGTCTGCGCGTTGAATTCGTCAACTTTCCAGTCGTGAACGCCTTCTTCATTTTTAAGAACAATTCTGACCGTGTCTCCTTTTTTAACCTTTATTTCGTTCACGGAAAACTTGAAGTTTGAAGCTAAAATCTCAAACTCCTTCACACTGTTTTCATTGCTGGAACCAGTCGGGATCGGCGTTGGTGAAAGAGAAACCTCCGGCGAAGGCGACAAAACAGGAGCTGACTGACGAGTCTTGCCCATAAAAAAGAAGGTTAAGATAACTGCCAAAAGCAGAACTGCGCCGCCGCCAAAAACAAGATAGTTTTTATTCATAAACAATGATTATTAATTTAATCAACTATGATAACATATTTAATAAACCTTAGGTCAAACTCAATTTTCAAAAAATGCCGAGAAAATGAACGAGAAACTTTTTTACTCTTTGATTTTCCTGGCCGGACCACTGAGCTATCTTTACACCAACGCCATCAAGCCGAGGTTTTACTGGGAAAGCCGGTTTGACCGCAAAATTAAACCCATCGCATTATTCATTATTCCTTATATTGGCTTTTTCCCGTTTTTGGTTATGGCTTTCCTGACTGTTCTGCCAACCGGAAACTTCAAACAATATGCCATCGCTTCAGGAATCGCCGTGTTAATTTCAAGACTGTTTTGGTTCTTCGTCCCGAACGGAGTTAAAAGACCAGACCAAAGTTTTAATAATATCCTCGGCAAAACTCTTCAACAAGTCTGGATTAGAGACAAAAACGACAACAACGGCTGCCCGAGTATGCACGTCTTTGACAGCTTAATCGGAGGATTTTTTCTGGCGGCGGTCTTTCCCGTCTGGCAAAGCCCGATTCTGGCAATCAGCCTTTTAATCGCGATCTCGACAATCTTCACCAAGCAGCATTATCTGGTTGATTTTTTCGGCGGCCTGATTTTGGCTATTTTCAGCATTTACCTTTCCGAAATATTAATCAGAATAATTTAATTTACTGTCATGCCAGAACTACCCGAAGTCGAAACCATCAGACGACAGTTGGAAAAAGCGATTTTGAACAAAAAAATCGTTAAGGTTAAGGTTTTGTCGCAAAAACAGTTTCCGCAAAATCCAAAGCTGGTTGAAGGCGAAAAAATCATTGGCGTTGAGAGGCGGGCAAAGATTCTGATTTTCCGACTTGAGCACCGAAAAAATCTGATTGCGCACCTGAAATTAAGCGGTCAGTTTATCTGGACACCAAAAGCGGAAAAGAAAACAAAACTCAAAAAACTAATCCCGACAATCGGTGAGTTTTTGCCGTCAAAATCAACCCGGGTCATTTTAACCATTGGCAAAGGCAAGTTGTTTTTCAACGAGATGCGCAAATTCGGCTGGATAAAGCTTTTAAGCGACGAAGAACTTGAAAAAGAGCTGGCGCGGTACGGCATTGAGCCTTTCAAAACCGATTTCAGCCTGGCGAACTTTGAAAAAGTTTTGCAAGCGTCAAAAAAAGCTATCAAGCAGGTTTTACTTGATCAGGAAAAAATCGCCGGCATCGGCAATATTTACGCCAACGAATCCCTGTATCTTTCAAAAATCCACCCGGCAACTCCGTCAAACAAGCTGAATAAAAAACAGATTGAATCCCTCAAAAACAGCCTGATTAAAGTTCTGAAACTTGGATTAAAGTTTGGCGGTGCTTCAGACGAATATTATCTGCACCCGGACACCACCAGGGGAACGTATCAAAATCATTTCCTGATTTACGGCAAAAGCGGAGAAAAGTGCAAAAACTGCAGCGCAGTTATCAAACGCATTTCTCTTGGCGGCCGGGGAACGTATTTTTGCCCGGGATGTCAGGGGTTGGCGAATCGCAAATAGCGAATTGCTTATCATCGGGAAGTTTTTTGGTTCTTGACGATTCGCGATTAGCCATCCGCGATAAGCTTTTTCAGAATGTCCAGATTTTTCTTGTCCGGACCATTGCCGTCAAAGCCCGGGGTTTCAATGATGAACGGCAGATGATTGATTTTTTTATTTTGCAAAAGTGTTTTGAAAGTTTTCAAGCCGAGCGTTCCTTGACCGATATTTTCGTGGCGATCCCTGAAACTGGCAAACGCGTCTCGGCTGTCATTGACGTGCCAAAGCTCAAGTTTTGACAAACCGATTTTTGAATCAAACTCGCCAAGAAAAGCTTCGAGTTTTTTGGGCTCGGAAATGTCATAACCTGAAGACCACAAATGACAGCTATCCAAACAAATCCTGACGCGCTTGTTTTTCAGGTCTTTGACAATTCGCGCAATCTCGTCAAGAGAAGAACCGATTTTGCGATTGCCCGCGTTTTCAATGATGAACAGGGTTTTTTCCGGAGTTTTTGCCAAAACCGTTTTAATATTTTCCAAAAACTTTTTGTATTCAGTTTCGGTTTTATTGTTTTTGAAAGAACCAAG
>LCKC01000017.1 GCA_001001185.1 Parcubacteria group bacterium GW2011_GWB1_45_10
TATGAACGCTATTTGGTTTTTTGGTTTTGCGCCGGCCCAGGTTGACGCAATCATGCCCGAGCTTGTCAAGACTCTTGACCTTGGGCACGAGATTTACAGCGTGAACGAAGCTGGCCCCGTTGCTCTCTTTGACGAGTCTGGAAAACGCCAGGGCCAGGGGAAAATGATCTCTGTTCCGTGTTTCCAGACGGTCAGGGAAAATCCGAATCTGCTGGTTAAGTTGTGGCAGAAGTTCGGCGTGCCGGTTACCTGCGTTATGACTGAGCCAAAGCTGGCAGTCGGCGGCAAGCTTTATTAGCAGAAAGGAGGCTTGTATGCTAGTTGTTAAAGTTTATGGTTTGGTCGGCGTTGATGGAGCGTTGGTTGAGTTGAAAACAAAGCTCAAAGAAATAATCTCCCAATGTTCCGTTAAACAAAGTCCAGGCGAACCGGTTTTCCCGGAAGAAAAAATCTCGGTTTTCACTCCCCAAGACGAGTACCGCGAAGACTTGGAAGGGGTTGATGTTGAGGTCAAAAGCCGCAACTCTGAGATTGTTTTCTGCGGTCAGGAGATTGCCGACAGCATTGTCGATTTTCTCCAACAGCGTTCACGGGGAAGGCTTTTAATTGAAGCCTGGGTTTACTGGGACTCAAAAGACGGGCGAAAGCTCGTGGGCTACGCCTTGCTTTGACCCGGTGCCGGAAAAATTGAAAAGCTGAAAAGCAAAACAGAGGCTTTAAACGCAGCTTCTGTTTATTTTCTTAAAAGTAAACCCGCCACGTTTGGTGTGGCGGGTTTTTGCAAGGTGCAACGACGCCGCTGTCAGTGATTGAAAATTTGGCTAAAAGCCAAGCGGCGGCAATGGCGTCAGCTCGCGTTTTTGGGTCACGCAAGGTTGCTCAAGCCCTTTTGGAACGCGAAAAACCTTTCAGACAAGCGGCAATGGTGTCTACCCGTTAAAGCGGTTGAAAGTGTAAACTTTCACGGCTTCTTCACCTCCTTTGGTTTTTGGATAAATTATTATAACAAAGATTTGATTTTCCCGCGCGAATTGGCTATAGTGGCAGAGCTTAAAGAAAGGAGGCAGTAATGTCAACAATAGATTTTGTGGTTGAGTTTGAGCCTGGATTGAAAAGAGAAGCTCAAAAAGCTCTTCAGAAAATCAAGCAGACGAAAAAATTCCCCGGAAAGGAACTGTTGGAAAAATACGGCGTCTCAATCTTCAAATGCGGCCGACAACTCGGAGGAAACGATGCCTGGCTGTATTTTAAGATGAAAGAGCGCCTGGTGACCGCGGTTGTTAAAGCGGTTAACAGCCAGTTCAAGGTGAAAGCCCAGTTGCCGCATCAGCTCGGCGCTGACGGTCAGGTCGCCGCCGTGGAGTTTATGGACGAAGCTCTTAAAAACTGGCTGCGGCTGAAAACGCCAGAAAAACCGCCCCGCTAAAGGGCGGTTTTTGTTTGCTGCTTTCTTAAAAACGTTTTATAATAAACCATTATGAGTATAGACAAATCAGCGATTGAAAAAGAAATCAATGGCCCGGTAGATAAAATCTCCATTATTAAACTGGTTGACCTTTTGATTGAGTACGCTTATCAGGCGCGGGCTTCGGACATTCACATTGACCCCGGAGAAGACAAGGTCAAAATCAGACTGAGGATTGACGGCGTGATGCAGACGGTTTTTGCGATTGACAAAAGCATTCAGGAGGAAATCATCAGCCGCATCAAAGTTTTGTCTGACTTGAGAATTGACGAGCACCAGGCTCCGCAAGACGGCCGGTTCAAAGTTTCTTTGACGGAAAAAGCCGCCAAGGTCCAGTTTGATGTTCGGGTTTCCATCATGCCGACTTATTACGGCGAGAACGCGGTTTTGCGGCTTTTGGTTGAGCAGGGCCGGTCTTTCGGATTTGAAGACATTGGCTTGTCGGAAAAAGATTATGAAAGAGTCAAGCGGGCAATCAAGCGGACATTCGGCATGATTCTGGTTACTGGCCCGACAGGTTCGGGAAAAACGACGACGCTTTATACGATTTTGAAAACTTTGAACAAACCGGGCGTTTCAATCATCACCATTGAAGACCCGATTGAATACTCGCTTGAGGGCACGAACCAAATTCAGGTTAACTCCAAAACCGAACTGACGTTTGCCAACGGCTTGCGTTCAATCCTGCGCCAGGATCCGAATATCATCATGGTCGGCGAGATCAGGGATCAGGAAACCGCGAACATTGCCGTCAACGCCGCCTTGACCGGGCACTTGCTGCTTTCGACTTTGCACACCAACGATTCGGCAACGGCTCTGCCGCGTCTTTTGGACATGAAGATTGAGCCGTTCTTGATTGCTTCCACCGTTAATGTTGTGGTCGGTCAGAGGCTGGTCAGAAAAATCTGCGTTGACTGCAAAGCTAAAAAAGCTTTGACTGAAAGCGAAGCCAAAACCATCAAAAACATTCTGCCGAACTCCAAAGAGGAATCATTGAAACAGCTTTACACGGGCAAGGGCTGCAAAGTTTGCGACAACACCGGTTATCTTGGCCGGATCGGTATTTATGAAGTTCTGGAAGTGACTGAAGCCATCCGGACGGCGATTGTCCAAAAGCAGTCAGCCGCCGATATCAGAAAGATCGCCATGCAGGAAGGTATGACGACGATTCTTGAAGACGGGCTGAAAAAAGCCGAGCAAGGCATCACCACGATTGAAGAAGTATTAAGGGTGATGAATGAATAATGTTTTCTAAACTCAATCAGTGGCTGGCACAATTTTCTTTCGGCATCTCCGGCTCGGAAAAAATCCTGTTTGCCCAGCACCTGGCGCTGATGATGAAAACCGGCATGGGTCAGATTGAAGCTTTGAGAGTGATTCAGGGCCAGACCCAGTCCAGTCAGTTTAAAAGGATTCTTGAAGATTTAATTACCAATCTGGAAAACGGCCAGTTTTTATCCAGTTCTTTGGAGCGTTACCAGAGGATTTTCGGCGATTTTTTCATCAACATCATCAAGCTCGGTGAACTGAGCGGCACTTTGCCGGGAAACTTGGAGTATCTGGCGCAGGAAACCAGAAAAAAACAGGAGCTTGAAGCCAAAGTCAGGTCAGCGATGATTTATCCGCTGGTGATTCTTTTTGCGACTGTCGGCATCACTTCAGTGATTATTTTTTTCGTCATCCCGAAGATTTTGCCGATTTTTGCCAGTTTGAAAATTGACCTGCCGCAATCGACCAGATTTTTAATCTGGTCAATCTCTTTTTTCCGGGACAATTTTGTTTGGATAATCTTGGGATTTTTGGCGGCGTCCGCCGCTTTAATCGCCTCGGTCAGAATCTATCGCATCAGGAATTTTTATGACCGCGTGCTGGTTTCCCTGCCTTTAATCGGCAAGATTATTGTTTATTACAACGTGGTTAATATCACCCGGACCCTGGGCGTGCTTTTGAAAAGCGGCGTGAAAATCATTGAAGCTTTTGATATTACCGCCGGCTTGGCGTCAAACACCGAATACCAGAAAGTTTTGAAAGAATCAGTTGACCGGGTCAAAAAAGGCGAAACCATTTACGGCTACATCTCAACTCAAACTAATCTTTTTCCGTCGACTGTCGGCAGAATCATCGGCGTCGGCGAAAGGACCGGCAATCTGGACGCAAACCTGTTTTATCTTTCGGAGTTTTACGAAAACGAGCTTGACCAGATTGTTAAAAATCTTTCGAGCGTCTTGGAGCCGGCGATGCTTATTTTAATGGGCGGGATTGTCGGCTTTGTCGCCATCTCGATTATCACGCCGATTTATCAAGTCACTCAAAGCTTGCGAAGATGACAAAACAAAGTGGTTTCACTCTGGTGGAAACAATCATCACCCTTGGGATTATTTTTATCCTGATTGGTTTGGGCATGTTTTTTTCTTTCGGTTTTTACGAAAGTTATCTTTTGGAAACTGAAAAAAACGTTTTGGCGTCTTTGTTGCGTAAAGCCCGGGCCCAGTCTTTGAACAATCTTAAT
This sequence comes from Parcubacteria group bacterium GW2011_GWB1_45_10, assembly GCA_001001185.1. Lineage (GTDB taxonomy): Bacteria > Patescibacteriota > Minisyncoccia > UBA6257 > Brennerbacteraceae > UBA10122. The sequence goes on from LCKC01000017.1 coordinate 3,975, forward strand.
CGGGCGAAACACGGAGTTTATCTGGATTTTCCGGCGGGCCGCTACGTGGTTTTTGAAGGCAGCGACTATCTTAGCCGGGACCAGGCTTTGGACGAAGTTATTTTTCAGGGTTCAAAAACCATCCAACTTTCCGGCTCTCAAGAACTGGTTTTTGACCAGCTGACCGGCAATCTGCCGCAAGACAAAGAAATTTTTCTGGCGAACAAAAACCAAACCATCACCATTGTCGTTAACCAACAGGGAGGAATTAATTATTAATAAAACCAATGCGCCGCGGTCAATCAACTTTGGAAATTTTGGTGGCTTTGTCGGTTTTGATTATTTCGGTTTCCGCCGCCATTTCAGTTTTTTTCTCTAACCAGCTGGCGGCCGAGTTTTCTTCGCGTCAGCACCAGGCGCTTCAGCTGGCGGAACAGGAAATCGAGGTTGCCAAAGCCAGGGCGGTGGACAGTTTTGATTCTTTGGTTTCCCAAAACAGCTCTTTCAGCGTTTTTCAGAAAGAGATGATTGTTGAAAACCTTGATTTTTACACCAAAAAAATCACCAGCCGGGTCAGCTGGCTGATTGATTCAATCAGGCCAGCCAATGTTTCTTTGACCACGGTTTTGACCAACTGGCGCGCGATTGAGCCTGACGACGGCACTGGTCCCGGCTCAGGGCCAGTGGGCGACTGGATGAACCCGGAAACTGCCGGTACTTTAGACCTTGGCGCGGGCAACGAAGGCACGGATCTGGCAGTTAAAGACGAGGTTGTTTTTATCACGGCCAAGGCTTCGGACAACAAGAAAAAAGACCTTTTGTCAATTAATGTTTCAAATATTTACAGCCCCCAGAAAATCAGCGAAATTGACACTGGCTACGGCTTGAACTCAATCTTTGTTTTGAACGATTATGCGTATGTCGTTCAGGCAAAAACCTCAAATCAGTTTCAGATAATCAATATTGCCAATCCGGCGAGCATGAACCTTGTCGGCGAAATCACTCTTTCCGGAGCCGGCAAGCAAGGTTTGAGCGTCGCGGTTAAAGATAATTTTGCTTTTGTCGGCACGGAAAAATCAAGCGGGAAAGAACTTTATGTCTTCAATGTTTCAAACGCGGCTTCGCCCCAGCTGGTTAAATCAATTGAGCTTGGCGCGAATATCCAGGACATTCATATTTTTAATGATCGGGCTTATCTGGCGACAAACTACTCCACCAGTTCGGAAGCGGTTATTTTTGACATTGTCAATCCGGCCAACCCGGTTTTTCTGGCTTCTTTTGATTGTCTCAGTTCTTGCGGCAGCTCAACCCAGGGGTTGAGCGTGTTTCCGGCTAACTACAACACCTTGTTTTTGGGGACCAACTTCGGTCTTGAAATTATCAACACGGCAAATTTATCCGGCTTAATTCGCCAGGGCGGTTATGCTGCTGGCGGTTCGGTCAATGATATTTACGCGGTTGATTTCCTGGCGTTTTTGGCAACCTCAAACAGCAACACTGAGTTTCAAGTGGTGGATATCACCAATCTTCAGAATCCGTACATTTATTCTTCGTTTAACTTTCCCCAGATGGCGACCGGCATTGCTTACCGCAACAACGTTGTTTACACTTCGGTCAGAAGCAACGACGCTTTAAGAATTATCACCTCAACCCCGTAATCATGATTTTACGTTCCAAGCTTAGCGTTTCACGCTTCACGTTTCAAACTCCGGGGTTCACGTTGATTGAGACAATTATTTATTCGGCTTTGATTGCCCTTGTCATTGGCGGGTCGCTGGGCGTGGTTTACCCGATTTTGCAGGGTGCCGACTCTTTGAACAAGCAGATTGTTGTTGAACAAGACGCCAACTTCATGCTTTCAAAAATCAGGTGGGTTTTGTCTGACATTGAAAACATTGTTTCGCCGGCCCTTTTAAACAGCTCAAGCACGGCTTTGTCTATTAACAAGAAAAATTTTTCTTCAAATCCGGTTACTCTCCGGCTTCAATCAGGCAATCTAGTGATTCAGCAGGGAACCGGCCCGGAATATGTTTTAAATCACAGCCTGATTTTCATTGATTCAGTTGTTTTTGAGCGGCAAAGTTATGCCGCGAGCTCGGCCGAAACGATTTTGGCAAGCTTTGAAATCAGCGGCCAGGATTATTTGATTTCGCAGTATATTGAAAAATGAAACAAACAATTTTAAAAGCCCGGACCGGCTACATTGCTTTAACCTCAATTCTGGTCATTTCTTTTTTGGTGATGGCGCTGGTTTTTGCGGTCAGCCTTTCCGGATTTTTCCTGCGGGAGAATATTCTTGATTCTTACGCCAAAACCGTATCCGCCAAAACCGCTGACGCCTGCGCTTATTTGGCCTTGCTCAAGCTTGTCCAAAACCAGAGCTACCAGGGCAATGAAACGATTGCGGTTGACGCGGAAAGCTGCGATATTTCGCAGATTCAGGCAGACGACGATGAGCTCCAGATTAATGTTTCTTCCGGTTCAATGGGGGCGAGGACCAGGATTTTTATCACGCTTGACGCTGATGACCTGGGCCTGGTTTCCTGGGAAGAACTTTTTTGACTTTGTTGCCGTGTGGTATAATTATTGATATTAAAAAGGTCGTTTTAAATAAAACAAAAACCGAGTAATGAAAACACGATCAGGTTTTACGTTAATTGAACTGTTGATTGTTATCGGCATCATCGTGGTTTTGGCTGGCGTCGTCATTGTCGCTCTGAACCCGGCCAGACAGTTCCAGTTGGCAAGAGATGCCCAGCGCTGGAGCAATGTGAACGCGATTCTTAACGGCGTTGGCCAGAGAATGGCGGAAAACCGCGGCATTTGGAACACGAACTGCGGCGGCACAACCGTGACGATTCCAACTTCGTCAACGCAGATTGGCGCTGGTGTCGGAAACATTAATCTTGAGTCCTGCTTGGTCCCGACGTACCTCGCCCAGATGATTTTTGACCCGTCAACCGGCAGCTTGGCTGCTACAGGGTACAATATTTCCCAGGGCACTGGCACAAGCACCAGGATTACGGTTCAGGCAGTCGGCGAAGTGGACGCGAACATCTCTGTTTCTCGATAACTTTTGCTTTCATTAGTTAAACAAAAAGCGCCGTCACCGGCGCTTTTTGTTAATCAAAAGCATTTGTAGTATGATTTGAAAATAACCTTTCATTTAATGTCAAAAAAAGTTTTTTTCGCAAGCTTTTTGGCGAGCTTTCTGATTTTCGGCTCTTGGAGTTTTTCCAGGTTTGAGTTTTTTAACTCACCGCCGGCGAGTTCAGTTTCTCCGGAAAACTCACCGGCTGATTTTTCATCCCAGGTTCCGGTCAACGCGGTTTTTGTCGGCGACATCATGCTTTCGCGGTCAGTCGCCAAACAGATTGCCAATGCCAAAGACTACCAATTTCCGTTTTTAAAGGTCAAGGATTTTTTAAACCAGGCGGATTTTGTTTTCGGCAATCTTGAAGGCCCGATTTCAGACCGGGGTTTTGACCAGGGGAGCATTTATTCTTTCCGCGCCGAACCGAAAACAGCTGCCGGTCTGAAAGCCGCCAACTTCAAAGTCGTGTCTTTGGCAAACAACCATATTTTTGACTGGGGCAGAGAAGCGCTTTTGCAAACAATCGAAATCTTGGGGAAAAACAATATTTTCGGCATTGGCGCGGGCAAAGACCTTAACGCCGCCAACCAAATTCTGGTTTTTCCCGTCAATGGTTTGAGGTTCGGGTTTTTTGCCGGCACCAGCCTTTATCCGGAATCTTTAGAAGCCGGACCAAACCAGCCCGGCGTCAGCCGCTTGGAGTTTGAAGCCCTGGCGAAAGAAATTCAAAAAATCAAAACTGAAAACCTGGTTGATTTCATGATTGTTTCTCTTCATTGGGGCGAAGAGTATCAGCTGGCGCCGACAGCTTTACAGATTGAGCAAGCGCGCCTTTTGGCTGATAGCGGCGCCGACCTGGTTTTGGGTCATCATCCGCACGTGATTCAGCCGTATGAAAAGCGCGGCCGCGGCCTGATTTTTTACAGCCTGGGCAACTTTGTTTTTGACCAGAGTTTTTCCGAAGAAACAAAAACCGGGCTGGCGGTTCAGGTCGTTTTTAAACACGACCGGAGCTTTTCAGCGCAACTTTACCGGACGCGCGCCAATGAGTTTTTTCAGCCCGAGCTTGGGGAATTGTTTGACAGCCTGACTGTGTTATAATAAATTCATACTCAAGCCCCTACTCCTAAGTTTTTCTCGCGTTTCAGGAAAATTAAGGTGTGGGGGTAAACTCTTGAGCTAAGGATTGGTCGATTCTTGGCTAAAGGATTGGGTTGAAATTAAAATAAAAACAATGACAAGTTTCTCATTTTTGAACTCGGTTAACGCGGCTTTGTTTCTTGTCTGGCAAGAGGTTTTAATCTTTGCCCCGTTAGTGATTATCGGTCTTCTGGTCTTTGTCCTCGGTCTGGTGGTTGCTAAGGGACTTGGCGGCTTGGTGGAAAAGCTTCTGATGGTTGTCAAACTTGACAGTTTTCTGTCAAAAACCGGCGTCAGAACCTATTTTGACAAAGCCGGAGTTCAGCTGAACAGCGCCAGGTTTTTTGGCGAACTGGTCCGCTGGTTCATTATCTTGGCATTTTTGATGGCCACGACCGACATCCTGAGGCTGGATGCTGTCACCCAGGCAATCAGGGACATTTTGGCTTACTTCCCGAACGTGGTCGTTGCCACCCTGGTGATGGTGATGACCCTGGTCTTTGCCAACTTTTTGCAAAGAGTCGTCAAAGGAGCGGTTGCCGGAGCCGACATCAAGGGCGGCAGCTTCGTCAGCACCTTTGTCAAATGGACTGTTTCAATCTTTGGCTTACTGATTGCTTTGCACCAGCTTGAGATTGCGGTTGATATCATCAACATTCTCTTTACCGGGCTGGTGGCAATGATGGCCATTGCCGGCGGCGTTTCTTTCGGTCTGGGCGGAAAAGATTTTGCCCACGACTTGGTTGAGAAGCTCCGCAAGGACGTTGAGGAAAGATAATTTTCGGTTAAAGTTAAAAACTCAGAAAAATCCCGCGTTTTGCGGGATTTTTCTGTGATATAATTTAGTGACCTGTCCCGTACTAAATTTTGACTTTTCTTTTTAATCATCGCCGTGAAAGCGAACGGGATAATCAAGTGAATTAAATAATTAATAATTTCTGGCTTCGCTTGATTTTAGTCTTGCGGTTGCCAAAATTTCAGTAACGGGATGATTGCCGACGGCAAAAAACTTTCAGAGGAGATTATTGCGAAACTGGTGAAAAATCCGGAGAAGAAAAAGCTTTCCGGAAAGAAAATCGCCATAGTCATTGTTGACCCGACTGAAGAAGTCTGGCATTTTATCCGCCAAAAGCAGCGCGTCGGCGAAAAACTCGGCCTGGTTTTTGAAATCTTTGATTTTAAAAAAGAAACGGGCATTGAAGAGTTCATCAATCAGATCCGCGCCATCGGCGCAAAGCCCGAGATTATCGGCATGATTATCCAGCTGCCTTTGCCCGAACATCTTGATACCCAGAAAGTTTTTAACGCCATTCCGGCGCTCAAAGACATTGACCTGCTTTCCGAAGAAGCTTTCCATTCGTTTTTCTTGAACAAAGAAGAGATTTTGCCGCCGGTCGTCGGCGCGATTGATTATCTGGTTAAAACCGTCGGCTTGAGGCTGGAAGATAAATCAGCTGTGGTTTTGGGTGCGGGCAAGCTTGTCGGCATTCCGTCTTTGGCCTGGCTCGCGAAAAAAAGCGTTTCGGTTTGTTCGTTCGGCGTCTGGTCGGAAAACGTTTTCCCGTTCCTGTTAAACGCCGACATTGTGGTTGCCGGCCTGGGCGAGCCGGGGATTTTGAAAGGCAAGTCTTTGAAAACCGGCGTCTGCGTTTTTGACGTCGGCTACACCATGGTCGGCGGCAAGCCGAAAGGCGACGTTGATTTTGAGTCGGTTAAAGACAAGGCAAGCTTGATTACGCCGGTTCCGGGCGGCATTGGGCCTTTGACCGTGGCAGTCTTGTTTGAAAACGTTTTCAAGCTTCACAAGCTCCAGGAAAACCAAAAATAGCTCTGAAGCATAGCTATTTATTTTGGTGGACCTAGCCAGAATTGTCTGCCTGCGGCAGATCCGCTTCTGGCGGAAATTGGCGACTTGATAAAACTCTAAGCAAAGAGTTGTGGACCGTGCCGGATTCGAACCGGCGACCTCTACATTGCAAATGTAGCGCTCTACCAACTAAGCTAACGGCCCAAAGCATGGAGCGTAAAGCGGCACGTTTCAGGTTATACACTATCCGGATTTTAGCCTAAAAAAGGCTTTGCTTCAACTAAAAAACCGCATAAAATGCGGTTTTTTAGTTGGTATCCCTGAAAGATTATTTATTAGGCAAAAACTTGAACATTTTTGTGCCACAAACTTCACAAACTCCGGTCATGGCTCTTCTTTTGGTGCCGCCCTTGCCCGCCATCTCGATTTCCTTGGCATCTTTCATAGTTCTTTGGGTTTTGCATTTCATGCATCGTCCCTCAACCATATTTTTGTTGGTTAATAATAAGCCTAATTATACACTGTTGTTCGTATTTATTCAAGGAAACTGGCTTGGGCGTCAATCTCAGCCTTATTTCTCAGGATTTTCATGGTAATCGGCTTTTCCACAGGGCTTTGCTTTAAAATCTCTTTTAAAGGCGATTTTCTCGTGATTTTTTTGTTGTTTACCTCTAAAATAATGTCTCCTTCTTTAAGTCCGGCTTTGTCTGCCGG
>LCKC01000018.1 GCA_001001185.1 Parcubacteria group bacterium GW2011_GWB1_45_10
GGAATCAGTGCCCGAAGGCGCCGTGGTTAATGAAGCGCAGATGATTACCCCACAGCAGGCCAAAGAGTTTGTTGAAAAAACCGGCGTTGATTTGATTGGCCCGGGCGTCGGCAACATCCACGGCATTGTCAAAGGCTATAAGGAAAACTTGAGCTTTCAAAGAATCGCGGAGGTAAAAGCGGCGACGCCGGCGTTTCTGGTTTTACACGGCGCTTCTGGGGTTGATAATGATTCAGTTAAACAGGCGATTCAGGCCGGTATCTCAGTTGTTCATGTGAACACGGAACTGCGTCTGGCGTGGAAAAACGCTTTGCAAAAATCTTTGGCGGACAGTCCTGAAGAAATCGCGCCGTACAAAGTTCTGGCGCCATCAGTTGAAGCAATTAAAGCCGTGATTAAAGAAAAAATCGGGATTTTTGGTTAAGAATTATGGATCTGTATTTTATTACCGGCAATCAAGACAAATTAGTCGAGGTGCAATCTATTCTGCCCCAGGTTAAACAGCTTGACATTGACTTGCCGGAAATTCAGGAAATCGACGCCAAAAAAATCATTGAAGCCAAGCTTGAAGCCGCGCTGCATCACGCGAAAGAAAACGTTGTTGTCGAAGACACCTCGATTTATTTTGACTGTTTGAACGGTCTGCCTGGGCCACTAACAAAGTGGTTTCAGAAAACAATCGGCAATGAAGGATTGTTCAAGATTGTTTCGTTATTAGGCAACGATAAAGCCCAAGCAAAGTCAATTGTCGGTTATGCCAAAAACGACAAGGAAATCTATTTTTTTGAAGGAGTGATTTCGGGTTCGATTGTTGAGCCCCGCGGCGAGCATGGTTGGGGCTGGGACCCGATTTTTCTGCCGGACGGAAATCCAAAAACTTTTGCGGAAATGAGTTTTGAAGAAAAAAATCAGTTCAGTATGAGGAAGCTGGCGTTTGCCCGGCTGAAAGATTTTTTAAACAAAGCGAACTGAATTATTGGGGTCATTTTGAGAATGGCCACTGCTGAAAGCAAAAAATTTATTGTTTCTTCGGATTATTTTTTCTGGTTTTTAATCGGCAGCGTTTTTTGCTTCGCGGTTCTCAGTTTTTGGAGTCTGGAAATCCGGCAAGTTTTGTTTTTTATGTTTTTTGCGGTTTTCAGCTCTTTTGTTTTTAATCTCGGCTATAAATGGCTGGTGGTTAGCTTTTTTGCCGGCTTTGTCGCGGGTTTTTCACGGGTTTTTGTCTGGGGTGGTCAAGATTTTTCTTTACCTGCGCCGGTTTTTTTGACCGGTTTTTTGGAAAGCGTCAAAGGGGTTTTTGCTTTAAACCTGCAAAAGCTTTTTCCCGAACCAACGGCAAGTTTTGCCCAGGGGATTATTCTTGGCGGCCAAGATCTGAAGTTTTCCAATCAGTTTTGGCAGGCGCTGAAAATCACTTCCACGGCGCACATTATCGCGGTTTCCGGCTACAATATTACTTTGATTGCCCGCGGCATTTCCAGTTTTCTTGTTTGGATTACTCTGCACCGCAAGTTGATCTGGATTTTTGCGATTTTTGGCGTGTTTGTTTTCGTGATTTTGGTCGGCGCGCCGGCTTCAGCTGTCAGAGCCGGGATGTTTTCAGTTTTGCTTCTGGCAGCTGAGAGGTTCGGCCGCCAGCAAAACACGAGAATCGCGTTCGCGTTTATTCTGGCGCTGATGCTGTTTTTTGAGCCCCTGGCTTTGAAAAGCGATTTGGGGTTCCAGCTGTCGTTTTTGGCGAGCTTTGGAATTTTTTATCTGGCGCCGCGTCTTTACGCGGCAGGCACGTTTGACGTGTCGTCGAAGCTGATGAACAAAGACGCGGCTGAAGAGAGAGAAAGCCGGGGCTTTGGCTTCAAAAAAATTATTTTTGAAACTTTGTCGGCTCAGGCCATGGTCATGCCGCTTTTGATTTATGAGTTTGGCAGCCTGTCTTTTCTGGGCGTTTTGGCGAATTTTTTGATTTTGCCGATGATTCCTTTTGCCATGTCATTGAGTTTTTTGTCGGGACTGGGCATGGCCGTCAATGAAGTTTTGGGACGGGTGATTGGCTTTTTGAGTTTTCCGTTTTTGAACCTGATTATTAAAATTATTGAGTTTTTCGCGAGCCTGCCTTTGGCCGGGTTTTTTGGCATTTATCCCGGAGTCTGGTTTTTGGTTGTTTGTTACGGCGCGGTGGTTTTGTTTTTGGCGGTCAAAAAAAATCATGGATAAGCTGAAACTGTTTTTGGTTTTCGGGCTTTTGGTTTTCAACCTGTCTTTATATTCTTTTGTTTTCGGATTTTTGAACCAAAACGAGTTTGAGATTGATTTTTTGCCGGTCGGCCAGGGCGACGCGGAGTTAATCCGGACAAAACGCAACTTTGTTTTGATTGATGCCGGGCCGGGGACAAAAGTTTTGAACGAACTGGACAAACTGGTTCCGGTTTACAAAAGAAGGCTTGATCTGGTTTTGATTACCCATCCGAACATTGACCATTTCAGCGGTTTAGTGGAACTGGCGAAAAGATATGAAATCGGCGTTGTCGTGATGAACGGCGTTAAAACCGAAAACGGGAGTTTTAAAAATCTTTTGAAAACAATTGTTGATCAAAAAATCCCGGTGGTTTACGCCCGGCGCGGCCAGACAATCGAGTTTTTTGATTCAATCAAAGACAGGGTTTTAATCACGATTCTTTGGCCGGACCTGAACCTGCCGCTTGGCGTCAGCCTGCCGGACAAGCAGCTGAACGACAGCTCAATCGTCAGTTTGGCGGAGTTTAAAGATTTTAAAGTTTTGTTCACCGGCGACATCTCCGCCAATGTTGAGAAAGCCATCCTGGGTTTTTTGCCGGATATTGACGTTTTGAAAGTGGCGCATCACGGTTCAAAATATTCAACCACCAGAGAGTTTTTGGCGGCGGTCCGGCCAGAACTGGCAGTGATTGAGGTCGGCAAAAACTCTTACGGCCACCCGACAAAAGAAACTTTGGCCCGGCTGGGCGTTCAGACTAAAAACGTGTTCCGGACAGATGTTGACGGCCTGGTGAAGCTGTTTTGGCAGAATAATCAATGGCGTGTCGCTAATTCCAATCAGTAAGATATTTTTTAAGAGTTATTCTGATTTGAGAAACTATTTTTTCTCTGGTTGTCGGTTTGCTTTTCGCTATGCCCCTGGCGAAGTTATATAAATCTTTGTTGCTCATTTTTATCCATTTGTTGTTTTTGCGCAAGAAATACAGCAGGCTCATTATGGCTATCCTTTTATTGCCGTTTTGAAAAGGATGATTTTTGATAAGAAAATAAAATAAGACACTTGCTTTTTCAATCAATCCCCGATACAAGTCTTTTTTGTTAAAACGGGAGAAAGGCGTTTCTATGCAACTTTCCAAAATATTCGGGAACCTGGTTCCGAAATCAGGGATTGGTTCATCCCAGGTCATAAGTTCCTTAGCCATAGAAAAAGCCACATACTCGACTTCTCCGACTGTAAGTTTTTTGGCTCTCATTCTTTACCCAGTCTTTTAAAAGCCTCCCCGTATTCTTTCAGGGCGTGTTCAACTACTTTTTCTATCTCTTCTTTTTTGTGTTTGCCAATCATGTGCCCGAGTGCCTCAGTCAATGAGTCATGGGCGACTACATAATTACGTCCAACTTTTTGGGCCTTTATTTTCCCAGCTTTAATTTTCCTGAACACTTCAACGCGGCTTAAGTGCAGGATATTTGCTACTTCTGAGGTTGAGTACAATGTTTTTGATGTCATATTTGTATAGTAACATATGTTACTATACAAATAAAGCAGTAGTCAGGGGTTAATTTGAATGGTTTTGGCAGAATAATCAATGGCGTGTCGCTAATCGCGAACAGTGGTGATATAATCAAAAATAATCTTATGGAAAGAATATTCATTAAAGACGCGAAAAACAAGGCTGAAAGCGAGATTTTTGTCTCCGGCTGGATTCATTCGCGGCGCGACCACGGCAAGCTGATTTTCATTGATTTGAGGGATTATTCAGGCTTGCTCCAGGTGGTTTTTACCCCGAACAACAAAGAACTTTACGAAAAAGCCCAGAAACTGCGTTCAGAATGGGTGGTCGGCGTTAAAGGTCGGGTCAATGAGCGGCCGAAGGGCATGGAAAATTCCGAGATTGAGACGGGGAAAATCGAGCTTCAAGCAAACGAGCTGGTTATTTATTCAGAGTCAAAAACGCCGCCGTTTGCGATTGAAACCGACGGCAGAGAAATAAACGAAGAGCTGAGATTAAAATATAAATACCTTGACCTTAGGCGTTCGCGGCTGGTAAAAAATCTTTCAAAGCGGCACGAGCTGATTTTGTTTGTCAGGAACTGGCTGTCAAGCCAGGGATTTTTGGAAATAGAAACGCCGAACCTGACAAAATCAACTCCGGAAGGCGCAAGAGATTATGTGGTGCCGTCGCGTTTGCAGCCGGGAAGTTTTTACGCTTTGCCGCAGTCGCCTCAGCAGTTCAAGCAGCTTTTAATGGTTGCCGGTCTGGAACGTTATTTTCAGTTTGCCCGGTGTTTCAGGGATGAAGACACCCGCGGTGACCGCCAGCCGGAGTTTACCCAGATGGATCTGGAGATGTCGTTTGTTGAACGCGAAGACGTCATGGAGCTGAACGAAAGATTAATGATTGAGCTGGTGAAAAAAATTTTTCCGGACAAAAAAATCCAAAAGATTCCGTTTCCAAGAATCAGCTACCAAGAAGCCATGAAAAAATACAAGACTGACCGGCCGGATTTGAGAAATGATCCCTCGACTGGGCTCGGGGCAAGCAAGGAAGACCCGGAATTATTGGCGTTTTGCTGGGTGGTTGATTTTCCGTTTTTTGAGCGAGTTGCCAGCGGCAACGAAGCTCACCCTGAGCTTGCCGAAGGGTTGAATAGTGGTTCGACAAGCTCACCACAAACATCTAAAGATGTTTGGACATTCACCCACAATCCGTTTTCCGCGCCGAAACCTGAGCACATGGAGATGCTAATGGAAAAGAAAAAGATCCCGGAGATTTTGACGACGCAGTATGATTTGGTTTTGAACGGCATGGAAATCGGCGGCGGTTCAATCAGGAACCATCAATCAGCCGCGTTAAAAAAAGTTTTTGAGGTGATGGGCTACGCGGAAGACAGGATAAAAGAAAATTTTGGCCACATGCTTGAAGCGTTTGATTTCGGCGCGCCGGTTCACGGCGGCATTGCCTGGGGTCTGGACAGGCTGGTTTCAATTTTTCAGAACGAGCCGAATATCAGGGAAGTGATTGCGTTTCCGAAAACCGGCGACGGCCGCGACTTGATGATGGGCGCGCCCTCAACCATTGATGATAAACAGCTGAAAGAACTGAAGCTAAAGATAGGAAACAGTCCCGACGTTAACAGCTCCGACGTTATTTCGGAGAGCCGACAATCACGTCGGCTTCGGGATCCCGGTCGCAAGCGTCGGGAAAAATAGTCTAGCTTCGCGGGATCTGGCGCAGCCAGAAAAGTAGAAAATAGAATAACCGAAAAGAAAAAATGCAGGATCTGAAAAAAGAAAAAACATTGGTGATTATCAAACCCGACGGCGTCCAAAGAGGTTTAATCGGCGAAGTCATCAAAAAATACGAACAGACCGGCTTAAAGCTGGTTTCTTTAAAAATGCTGGTTCCGACAAACGAACTGATTGAAAAACATTATCTGGTTGACCCGGATTGGAAAATCAAAAGGGGAAACAAAACCATTCAAGCATACAAAGACAAAGGCATTGAGCCGCCGGAACTTGATCCGGAAAAATCCGGCCAGAAAGTTTTAGATGTTTTGAAAAAATATTTAAGCTCCGGCCCGGTGGTGGCAATGGTCTGGCAGGGAATGAACGTTTGCAGCGTAATCAAGAAAGTCACCGGCAGTACGGAACCTTTGACGTCTGACGTTGGCACGGTTCGCGGCGATTTCACGGTTGATTCCTACCAGGTTGCCGACATTGACAACCGCGCGACAAGAAACATTGTTCACGCCTCCGGCTCTGTTGAAGACGCGCAAAAAGAAATTCCTTTGTGGTTCAGCGAAAGCGAACTGATTAATTACCGTCTGTTGAACGAAGCAATCCTTTACGACGTTAATCTTGACGGAATCCTGGAATAATTGTTTTTGAGGGATTTGTTGTTTTGGCGCAAATCGTGTCAACTGTGGATAGTTTAAGCCTTGAAAGCTTGATGTTTTCAGCATTGCGTTCGGCCCTGATTCTTTTATAATATTTTTAAGCTCCTGCGTTTGAAATTGGGACAAATAATTTTTTTTAGGGAGGCCAGTATTGTTCAGCTTCGGCTGGACCAAGGCCACCCACTTGTGTTCTAGCTAATTATCACGCGCAGGAGCTTTCCTAATGGTTTAAAATACATTAATGGACTTTTTTCAGGCGATTATTTTGGGAATCATTGAAGGTTTGACGGAGTTTTTGCCGGTTTCTTCAACCGCGCATTTGATGATTGCGTCAAAGCTACTCGGCGTTCCTGATTCTGATTTTTTGAAAACGTTTGAGATTGTCATTCAACTCGGCGCGATTTTTGCGGTTTTGTTTCTGTATTTTAAAAAAATCTTTGACTTTAAACTGATTAAGAATCTTTTTTTTGGTTTTTTGCCGGCCGCGGTTCTGGGATTTGTTTTTTATCCGCTGTTCCGGTCTTTGCTTGAAAGAATTGATCTGGCTTTGCTGGCGCTGTTTTTCGGCGGAATAGTTTTGATAGTTTTTGAAGAGTTTTTCCCTGCCAGGGGCGGGTCCGTCTCTGGCGGAAAAGAAAAAGATGGTTCGACTTCGCTCACCACAAGTGAATCGCTCGACGAAAAAAAATCTTTTGTCATTGGCTTGTGGCAGTCTTTGGCCATGATTCCGGGAGTCTCACGGTCTTTGGCAACGATTTTTGGCGGCCTGGCCCAGGGGTTGTCAAAAAAGAACGCCGTGGAGTTTTCGTTTCTTTTGGCTTTGCCGACAATGTTTTTTGCTTCCGGTTACGACCTTTTCAAAAATTATTCTTCAATGGATTTTTCAAACTGGCAGAACCTGGCTTTGGGATTTTTTGTTTCTTTTTTGAGCGCGGTTTTGTCGGTCAAGCTGTTTTTGAAGTTTTTGGAAAAAAATAATTTCCAGGCTTTTGGCTGGTACCGGATAATTTTTTCTCTGGCGGTTTTCGGGCTGCTTTTTATTTAACGGTTTTTTCGGTAAGATTAATCATTGAAACAAACAACCATGTTTATCCCGATTGTTCTTGGCACGTCAAGAAAAGATAACCAGTCTTTAATCGCCGCTGATTATATTTTTAAAAAAGTCCAGGAAGCCGGCATTGAAACCGTTTTGATTAAAACCGGTGAGTTTGTTTCACGGGCAATCACCACCGAGTCTTTGAGCGAAGAAAAAAACAAAGCCTGGCAGGAAACCATGCAAAAAGCTCAAGGCTTGATTGTCGTGGCGCCGGAATACAATCACGGCTATCCCGGAGAGCTGAAGCTTTTGCTTGACCAGCTTTACCCGGAGTATCACTACAAACCACTGGGGATTGTCGGCGTTTCCAGCCAGTTTTCCGGCGGTTTGCGGATGGCGGAGCAGCTGCGGCTGGTTGGCGTCGCTTTGAAGATGACGCCGATTTACCCGTCGGTTCATTTTATGGAGATGAAAGAAAAAACCGAAAAAGACTTCCGGGATGATGCAAAACTTAATCAGGCGATTCAGAGCCTGTTTGACGAGCTGAAAAAAATAATTGACTCAAAAAAATAAAGTGTCGTACCAGCTACCAAAACTTAATTTTGCTTATGACGCCCTGGAACCTTTTATTGACGCCCGGACAATGGAGATTCATTATTCCAAACATCATCAGGCTTACGTTGACAAGCTGAACGCGGCTTTGGAAAAACATTCGGAACTTTTTGAAAAACCGGTTGAAGAATTGTTAAAGAATTTGGAAAGCATTCCGGAAGATATCAGAACTGCGGTCAGGAACCATGGCGGCGGCCATTTTAACCATTCTTTTTTCTGGGAAGTCTTGTGTCCTTTGAAAGATACGAAACCAGTTGATTCTTTGCCAGAGCTGAAAACCGCGATTGAGGCTGGGTTCGGCAATTTTGAAGATTTCAAACAAGAGTTTTTAAAAGTCGGATTAAGCCATTTTGGTTCTGGTTGGGCCTGGCTTTCAAAAAACAAAGACAAAAAGCTTTTGATTCACTCTTTGCTAAATCAAGATTCGCCGCTTTCTCAGGGTTTAACCCCGATTTTCGGGGTTGACCTTTGGGAGCACGCTTATTACCTGAAATACCAGAACCGGCGCCAAGAATACCTGGAAAATATCTGGCAGGTGGTTAACTGGCAAAAGGTTTTGGAAAACCTGAAAAAATAGATAAAAAGCTTTGAAGATAAAAGAAACTTTAATTTACCGGGTTTTGGCACAGAAAAAGTATTTTTTCCTGTTTTTGGTGTTTACGCTGGCGATGGCGGTTTTTTACCCGGTTGTCCAGGTTTCCCAGCAGGGGGTCAACAACTTCTTTTTCTGGTTTTCTTTGTTAAAAACGGCTGACTGGATTTTTTTCATTGCCCTTTGCGTTATTTTCGGCCTGAACTTTTCTTTGTTTTCGTGGCGGAATGACAGAAAAATCTGTTCCAGCAGGCAAAAAATCAAAACCGGATTTTTCGGCGGTTTAGGGGCTTTTTTGGCGACAGTTTTACCGCTCTGCCCGCAGTGCCTGTCTTTTTTAGCTCTGCTTTTGCCGGTTGGGTTTTTGGGTGTTTTGGTCCAGTACCGGTTTTGGGTGATGGCGGCAAGCGTGTCTTTGATGGTCTGGTCTTTGTTTATTTTGGGAGCGTTTGACCGGACAGAAAATAGAATCTAAAATGACCTGCCGGCTTCTGGCGGAAAAGTTGAAGATATGATTAAAAAATTCTAAAATCTTCATAGGTTTCACATCTTTTCTATTTACTACTTTCTATTTTCTAACTTATGAATTGGCTTGTCTTTTCAATCTTGTCCGCCGGATTTGCGGCCTTGGTGGCGATTTTCGCCAAACTCGGCTTGAAATCAGTGGATTCAAATCTGGTGGCGATTGTCAGGGCGGTCGTCATGGCTTTGTTTTTGCTTGGCTTTGGTTTTTTGTCCGGAAAACTGAATAACTTTTCTTTTGGTATGCTTGCCGGCAAAGATGGAGTCTTGATTCTTTTGTCGGGTTTGGCGGGCGCGATTTCCTGGCTGTTTTATTTTCTGGCTTTGAAAACCGGCTTGGCGTCAAAGGTTTCCGCGGTTGACCGGTTGAGTCTGGTTTTCGTGATTGTTTTGTCAGTGCTTTTTCTCGGCGAAAAGCTGACGCTCAAAACCGCTTTGGGCGCGGCTTTAATGGTTTTGGGCGCGATTTTGGTTGCGTTGAAGTAATTGAAATAGCTCAAGAAACGTTTTAAACTTGAGTTAAGTATGAATAAATCAACAAAGCTGATTTTGGCCTTTATTTTTTCAGTTGTTTTACTGACAGCGGGTTTTGTTTTTTTTCAATTTTCCGACAAGGGCGGTTTTTCCGGATGCTTCGGTTCGGTTCAGGCGGCAATCTTGAACAGCTGTCCGTTCAGGCGCAGCTCTTCCGGAACAAAAAAACTGCCGTTGGTTCAGCCGTCGCCGGCACAAAAGCCCGAGCTCAACAGTTTTTTCGTTAAATCTGACAAAAAAAGCCTTTTATTAACCGGAAAAAATCTGGCGAAAGTAGAGATTTTCGCGAAAACAAATAATCTTGAAAGATTCTGGGGCGAAGCAAAATTAGTTCAAACCAAAGATAACGTCCAAAACTGGAGTTTTGATTTGCCGACGTCCCCGATTCTGGTTCAGGAAATTTTCGCCAAAGCCGAAGCTAAAGATTTCCGCGGCGAGTTTTTGTTTATGAGTTTTCCGGTCACTGGGTTTGAGCCGGTTTACCAGCTGCTCTGGGCGCAAAAAGATAAAAGCGTTTTCAGTCTTGAACTGAACCAGCCGAAAAAATTATTCACAAACCAAACCGCGATTCTTTCCACGGGCGAGCTGGCGTTGACATTTAAACAAATCACTGAAGATTCAAGATGCCCGCTCGGCGCTTACTGCATTCAAGCCGGCAAAGTTTCGGCGAAATTCAATCTTGATTTTTCCAGGCAGCTGCCCCAGGAAATTATTTTGAGCCTTGACCCGAATGATCAGGCAACTTCTTTTTTTGAAACCGATGATTACAAAATCAGCCTGGTTTCCGCTGGTCCGGAAAAACAGCTTGGTGCAATCGCGATTGATTCGATAGATTATTACGCGATTGTTCTTGTCAATAAAAAATGATCCCGGACAGGACTTAACATAGTCAGGCTTAAAACCAGCGGCGGTTAAACCACGTTAAAGCTAAGGCTGAATAACTTTAGCGGATTATATTATTGTTGCCCGATATTTATCGGAGCAACCTCGACAATGATGTCGTTCACCGGATCATAGAGAATCGCTTTCTGGGAAGTGGAAAAGATCAAGACCTTGTCGCC
>LCKC01000019.1 GCA_001001185.1 Parcubacteria group bacterium GW2011_GWB1_45_10
CCCTTCAGGATTCTCCTGGCCATATTGACAGACTCTTCCTGGGAAAAACCGAGTTTCAGAAACTTTTTCATGTTGCCTTCCATCTCCAAACGATGAATGGCTTTGACTTTTCGCTTGCTTTTTGAAACCTGTTTTTTGTGGAAGCGCTTTCTTCTGGTTTCCAGCAAAACTCCGGATTTTTGAATCCTTTTGGTTGCCCGGTAAAGAAAGCTCGCCGGCGTCTCGTTCTCTTTTTTTCTGATATTAACGCTCATTGTCGGATAATCTTACAACAAAACCGGGTTTTTTACAACTTCGCCAGCCGTTTTTTAATCTGTTCAGCAAGATTCTCCAGATTCAGC
This sequence comes from Parcubacteria group bacterium GW2011_GWB1_45_10, assembly GCA_001001185.1. Lineage (GTDB taxonomy): Bacteria > Patescibacteriota > Minisyncoccia > UBA6257 > Brennerbacteraceae > UBA10122. The sequence continues at coordinate 342 of LCKC01000019.1, forward strand.
GATTCCTGGACTCCGGTTTTCATGTCGCGAAAAATAATTTTTTCCCGCAAAACCTCTTCCTGGCCGAGAATCAACGCAAACGGAGCTTTCAACCTGTCAGCGGATGTCAGTTGGGCTTTCAAGCTGTCGCGGCCAAGGTCAAACCCGATTTTCAGCCGCGCTTTTCTGAACTCTTCAAGCATACCCAAAAGCTTGCCCCTGGCAGTGTCGCCAATCTGACAAAGATAAACGTCAACCTCTGGTTCGAAGTTTTTGTTTGAAATCATCTCCACCATTCTTTCAACGCCAATGGCAAAACCGCAAGCCGGGGTTTCCGGCCCGGACAAAAGTTTGGCCAGGTAATCAAAACGACCGCCGCCCAAAAGAGATGGAGCGTCCTGGCCGGTTTCCGGCATGCCCGGTTTCAGCTCAAAAACCGTCCGATTGTAATAATCCAATCCCCTGACCAGAAAAGGGTTTAAAACATAAGCAATATTCAAACCGTCAAGGTATTCAATCACTTTCCTGAAATGAGAGCTGCAGTCTTTGCAAAGATAGTTCATGATTTCCGGAGCTTCTTTTTTCAGCGTTAAACAGCCTTCGTTTTTACAGTCAAGCAGACGCAAAACGTTTTTCTTCAGCCTGGAACGGCAGTCCGGACAAAGCTTTCTGGTTTTTGAACGGTAATACGCTTTCAAAGCCTTGCGATAATTGCCGCGGCATTCAGGACAGCCGATGCTGTTAATCTCAATGAAACTGGATTTAATCCCGAAAGCTTTGACGATTTTTGTCGCCAGCAAAATCACTTCCGCGTCCGTAACCGGGTTTTCCGAACCCAAAAACTCAAAATCCGCCTGCCAAAACTGGCGGTAGCGCCCGGCTTGGGGATTTTCATAACGGAAAAGCGGACCCCAGGTCCAGAGCTTGACTGGCTGCGGCCAACTGTCCATGCCGTTTTGAATGTAAGACCGGATGATTCCGGAAGTGAACTCCGGCCGCAAAGACAGCCAGTCGCCGCCTTTGGTCTGGAAACTGTACGTTTCTTTTTCAACAATATCCGTGTCAATGCCGACGCCATGCTCAAACAAGAGTTTGTTTTCAATCACCGGCACCTCAATTTTCTGGTAGCCGAAAAACTCTCCGAGCTCTTCGCAGATTTTTTCAAGCTTTGAAAAATAAACCGTTTCCGGAAAAATCACGTCGTGAACTCCTTTCGGAGCTTGTAGCGGCTCTTTGAAAACTCTTTTCTTGGAAGATATTTTTTTTAACGGACGAGACATCTGAACAATTTTCAATTACCAATTTTTCTGGCTACGTCAGATCTCCTGAAGGGAGACAATTTTCAACACTCAACGAGCGTAAACCTTAACCACATTAACCGGCCAAAGTCTCAGCCAGACGCGGCCAATCAAATCAGATTCTTTAAGTAAACCCCAACGCCGCGAATCATACGAATAACGCCGGTTGTCGCCCATGACAAAATATTCACCTTGGCTGATTTTTACCTCAAGGTCGCCGTCAGTCACTTCATCGGTTTCAAGATAAACTTCGTCCAAAACAATGCCTTCGGGATTTGCCTGGTTGAAAATTTTTACCAGGCCATTTTTAACGGAAACCGTCTCACCCGGCAGGCCGACAATTCTTTTGATGAAATAATAATCTTTTTCAAACGGCGAACGCAAAACCACGACTTCGCCCCGCTGCGGTTCGCGAAGCCGGTAAGACAGCTCGTCAATAATCAGGTAATCGTTTTCGTGGAAGTTCGGCTCCATTGACTGGCCTTTGACAAAAAAAGGCTGGATTATGAAAAACCTGATTGGTAGTATAATAATTAAAGAAAGGACCGCGGATTCAAGCAGTTCAATCAGAAAAACTTTTATCTTTTTGAAACTCATGAAAAGTATCATAGCATAATGTTTCAAGAAATAGCAAATCCAAGAGCGTGTCTGATTCTTATTTTAAAGCACCGACAGTTTCCAAGCTCCAGCGGCTTGGAACTGCCTGTATTCTCGCTTTAAAAAATCCCGCAAAGCGGAATACCAAGCTTTTTAAAGCTGCGAAAACTGCTTTAAAATAAGAATCAACAGCTTAAACGTTTAAAAACAAATCTGCGACAATTCACGAAAACCATGAAAATCATTATCGGGCTCGGCAATCCGGGCAAAAACTACGAAAATACCCGCCACAATGTCGGAAAATCTTTTTTGGCTTATTTGACAGGCGATGAAAAATGGCAGGCAAACAAAAGCCTTGGCTTTGAGTATCTGAAAAAAGGCAGTCTGGTTTTTGCCAGACCAAATTGTTTCATGAACGAATCCGGTCCAGCCGTGAAAAAAATCCTCAGTTTTTTCAAAGAAAAACCGGAAAACACTTTGCTTGTCCATGACGACTCCGACCTGGTTTTTGGCAAACTTAAACTTGTCATGCCGCAAACTTCGTCTGCCGGGCACCACGGCATTGAGTCAGTTGAGAAAACTTTTGGCAAGAAAAAGTTTTCCAGAATCAGAATCGGCATAAGACCAGAGAGTTCAAAAGACAAAGCCATGGATTTTGTCCTGAAAAAACTCAGCAAGGCTGAACTGGCTTTGCTTGAACAAAATATTTTCCCGAAAGCCAGGACTTTTTTGGTGGACTGGCTTGGAATGTGAGCCTATCAAAAATAAGCCCCGTTAAACGCGGGGCTTATTTCTAGAAAACCTTCGGGGAGGAAGACAGGTAATAACCTCGTGGCGGTTTGCGTCGTAAAGAAGCCTGACGTTTTTCGCCTCAACCAAAACCTCAATTTCTTTTACGCGAAGGCTGTGGCGTTTTAAAAAATCAGCGTTTCCGGTTTTTATCTTCTTTTTTATCTCGTTTAAAAGATTCCGGTTCAAGATTATTCCGTAGCGCTCAAAGATTCTTTTTTTCGTGTGCCACCTGAGGTTTAACGCCTTACTCCTCCTTTTTCCTTTTTTGCGGTAAAACACAAACACTCACCTCCTTTTCATGAGATACACTATTATCACCGCAGAAAACAACTTGTCAACCTGACTTGACAAAATCGCAAAAAGGTTTAAACTTTAATCAGAACACTGGAGGTAAAAATGAAGACTTTGTTCTTGGAGGCTTTCAAGGTTTTTCAGATAATCCTCGCGGTCGCAGTGCTCAATCTCTGCTACCGCAAATATCTGAAGGCGTTGAAACGCCCTCCGCAATGCTTCTCGTAATGAACTTACGAGAAGTTTTTGTTTCCCCGCGACAGGCGTTATCCACGCAGTTCTTCCAAAACGCGCGCCAGCATCTCCAGATACAGATTCAAGCCGACAGAGTTGATTGTACCCGACTGGTCTTTGCCAAGAATATTGCCTGCCCCCCGCAGCTCCAGGTCTTTTTTGGCAATCTCCATGCCCGCGCCAAGATGCTGGTATTTTTTCAAAATCCTCAATCTTTCCCTGGCTTTGTCGCCGAGTCTTTTTGAATGGTAAAAAAAATAAGCGAAAGACGGCAGGTCTTTTCTGCCAATCCGGCCGCGAAGCTGGTGCGCTTCCGCCAAGCCGAGCCGGAAAGCGTCAATCACCAGCAAAGTGTTGGCATTGGAAATATCCAGGCCGTTTTCAATGATTGTCGTTGCCAGCAAAACATCGGTTTTTTGCGAACGAAAATCAGTGATGGATTTCAAAAGTTCTTTTTCCGGCTGGCGGCCGTGAATGATTGAAATCTTCATTTCGGGCATGATTTTTTTCAGCTTTTGTCTGATTTTTTCCAAAACCGCGATGCGGTTGTAAAGCAGATAAATCTGGCCGGAACGCGATTTTTCCAGCGCCATCGCCTCTTTGAGCTTTTCCCAGGAAAACGGCATCACAAAAGTCTGGGTCGGCAGTTTTTCCGGCGGCGGCGTCAAAAGCTGGCTCATGGAACGCAAGCCAGCCAGCCCAAGATACAAAGTGCGCGGAATCGGCGTCGCCGACAGCGAAAGAATATCAATGTTGTTTTTCAGCTGTTTCAGCTTTTCTTTGTGTTTGACGCCAAACCTCTGTTCTTCGTCAATAATCAGAAGCCCAAGGTCTTTGAATTTTAGGTCGTTTGATAAAAGCCGGTGGGTGCCGATGATAATATCCGTCCTGCCTTCAAGGATTTTTTGCTTTTCTTTTTTAATCATCATCGGCTTGACCAGCCGAGACAAAAAACTGATCTCCAAGGGAAAATCTTTGAGCCTTTCCTGGAAAAGCTCAAAGTGCTGGTACGCCAAAATCGTTGTCGGCGCAATCAAGACTGCTTGCTTGCCCGACAACGCTACTCTGACGGCCGCCCGCAAAGCCAGCTCGGTCTTGCCAAAGCCAACGTCGCCGCAAAGAATTCTGTCCATTGGTTTTGAAGAAGAAAGGTCTTTGTCAATTTCATTCATGGCTTTCAGCTGGTCGGGCGTTTCCGTGAAAGGAAAAGTTGAAGCCAAAATACTTTCCGCTTCAAAGTTTTCCGGATAAGCCGGGCGCCGGCTCAACTCCCTCTTGGCGTAAATCTCCAGAAGCTCTTTGGCAAACGCGATAATTTCCTGCTTGGCCTTCTTTTTCGTCAGCATCCAAACCTGGCTGCCCAGACGATGAATCGTTGGTTTGGCAAAACCCGAATAAAAAGAAAGCTTATCGGCTTTGTGCAAAGGCACTAACAGCCGGTCAGGCAAAGAAGAGCCGGATTTAGCCAAGTTTTGATTTGGCGGCGCGTACTCAACCACAAAAAACCCCGGCCCGGGATATTCTGAAACAAATTCGCGATAATCATTAACAATATTTTTTGAGCTTGGCTTATCAATAAAACCGCGAAAAATGCCGATACCATGATCCAGATGCACCAGATAATCCCCGGGTGAAGCGGAAAAAACTTCCGGGTCGCGGCTTTTTCTGACAAAAGAAGGCTTTTGCTTTATCTGACTGATTTTTTCCAGAGAGTCTCCCAAAAACTCAAGCTGGAACAAAAACTCGCCCGGCGGAAAAATTGAAAGAACGCCGCCGGAAAACCCAAACTCCCCCGGCGACTCCGCCAAAGAAACTTTTTCATAACCCAGTTCGTCTAGTTTGCGGAAAAGCCAGGAAAGCTTGATTTTTGAGTCAAGCGCCAAAAAAACAACTCTTTTTGACCAGCGGCTTTCGGTTTTTGAAGCGGCTTTCAGGCGCGAAAAATTGTTTTTCAGCCAAGACTGGTCCCGCTCAAGAAAAAACGGCTCAAACGCAACAATTAAAAGATCTTTTTCAACCAGCATAATTTATCTTGGCTTGACGCCAAAAACAATCAAAAGCAGCAAGCAAAGCGCCATTAAAATCAAAAACTCTTTCTTGGAGCGGTTTTTTTGGTAATTGGCCAACGCCAGAAAAAAGACGGTTGTCATGCCGGCATTGGTGAAGTTGCCGAACGGCAAAAAATAAAGGATGAAAAAAATCTCGGAAAAAACAAACGCCAGTATCAAGCGGAAAATCTTTGAAAGGTCTTTAAAATAATGGTTGGCGAACAAATAAACCAGACCCAGGAACAAAAGCCAGCAAAAACCAAGGATAAACCTGAAGTTTGAAGACAGGAAAAACAAATCAAAACTTGAAACAAAAAACAAGAAAATTAAAAACCAATCAAAAACTTTTTCGCGGCCAAACCAAAAAAAATAAAACGCCGCGAAAAAAATCCCGACAAAAAACAGGCTTTTAAAAAGCGTCAAGTTTGCTAGGGCCAGAATCACCAACAGCCACCAAAAAACGTTCCTCTTTTTGAAAAACCAAAAAACGAACCCTGCCAAAGCAAAAAGCGAAATAAAACCAAAGCCGAAAAAATAAAAAATCAAAGACAGGCCAAGAAACAGCCACGGTTCAAGATTTTTTTTCAATTCCGGAGTCATCAGTGCGGGGTCATGCCTTAACCTCAATTTTTCCTCGGTTGCCGGAAACGACTGCCCGGCCGCCGTCTTTGAACTTGCCTTCCAGAGCTTTTTCCGAAAGCGGGTCAATAATCAAACGCTGGATCAAACGCTTCAAAGGCCGGGCGCCAAAGTTCGGGTCAAAGCCCTCTTCGCCAAGTATCTTTTTCGCCGACGCTGAAACTTCAAGCTTGATACCCCTGGGCTGAAGCCTCAAGGCGATATTTTTCAACTGAAGCTCGACAATTTTTTGAATGTCCTGTTTTGACAAAGGGTTGAAAACAACAATCTCGTCAATGCGGTTCAAAAACTCCGGCCGGAAACTTGCCCTCAGACTGTCCATAATCTTTGATTTCAAGTCTTTGGTTTCGGCTTTTTCAGAAGTGGAAAATCCGAGCCGCGACATTTTTCTGATGAACTCACTGCCGACGTTTGAAGTCATAATCACAATGGTGTTTTTGAAGTTGACGGTCCGGCCTTTGCTGTCGGTCAAGCGGCCATTATCCAGAATCTGGAGCAAAATGTTGAAAACTTCGGGGTGGGCTTTTTCAATCTCGTCAAACAAAATCAGGCTGTATGGCCGGTGCTTGATAATCTCGGTCAGCTGGCCGCCTTCTTCATAACCGACATAGCCTGGCGGCGAACCAATCAAACGGGCAACCGCGTGCCGTTCCATGTACTCAGACATATCCAACCGAATCAGGCTTTTTGAATCGCCAAAAACAACGTCCGCCAAAGTCCGGGCCAGCTCGGTTTTGCCGACGCCGGTCGGGCCAAGAAACATGAAAGAACCGATCGGCTGGTTTTCGTCTCCCAGCCCGGCGCGGGAACGCCGCAACGCCCGCGAAACCGCGGAAATCGCTTCGTCCTGATTAACGATTCTCTGGGAAAGAATTGATTCAAGGCTGCGCAATTTTTCCGCTTCGGACTCAAGCACTTTTGAAACCGGAACCCCGGTCCAGCGGGCAACCACTCTGCCGATCTCTTCTTCGGAAACCGCTTCTTTGATGAACTTGGCCTTTTTTTTCGCCGCTTGAACGTGCTTTTGCGCCTGTTCCATCTCGGTTTGCAGATCCGGAATCTTGCCGTAAATTATCTCGGCAACCTTGGAAAGATCACCTTCTGACTCGGCTTTTTCCGCCTGGAAACGGAGGGTTTCAATTTTTGACCTGAAATCATGAACTTTATTGATTTCTTTTTTTTCTTTTTCCCACTGTTTGGTCAAAGCTTCGTTTTTTTCCAGCAAAGCCGCGAGTTCTCTTTCGATTTTTTTGAACCGCCGCTTGGGCTGGGAATCGGTTTCTTTTTTCAAAGCTTCTTTTTCGATTTCCAGTTTCCTGATTTCACGCCTCATTTTATCAATCTCTTCGGGCACGCTTTCCATTTCCAAACGCAAAGACGCTGCCGCTTCGTCCATCAAATCAATCGCTTTATCCGGCAGAAATCTTTCCGTGATATAGCGGACAGAAAGGTCGACGGCCGCGACAATCGCCGCGTCCGTGATTCTGACGCCGTGATGGACTTCGTATTTTTCTTTCAGACCGCGCAGAATCGAAACCGCGTCTTCGCGGCTCGGCTCTTCAACAAAAATCGGCTGGAACCGACGTTCAAAAGCCGGATCGCGCTCAATGTAGCGCTTAAACTCTTTCAAAGTCGTGGCGCCGATGGCGTGCAGTTCGCCTCTTGCCAAAACCGGCTTCAGCATGTTTGAAGCGTCAATCGAGCCTTCGGCCGCGCCGGCGCCGACGAGAATATGGACTTCGTCAATAAAAATAATGAATTTGCCTTCGTTGGCTTTTATTTCTTTCAAAACCGCTTTCAGCCTTTCTTCAAACTCGCCCCTGAACTTTGT
>LCKC01000020.1 GCA_001001185.1 Parcubacteria group bacterium GW2011_GWB1_45_10
AGTTGCGGTCGTTGACCAGTCGCCGATCGGCCGGACACCCCGGTCAAACCCGGCAACCTACACCGGCATGTTTGATTTCATCCGCGAGATTTTTTCCCAAACAAAAACTTCACGGATGCGCGGCTATGACAAGGGCAGATTTTCTTTTAATCTTAAAGGCGGCCGCTGCGACGCCTGTGAAGGCCAGGGCTACCGGAAGATTGAGATGTATTTTCTGCCCGATGTTTACGTTGAGTGCGACGAATGCCGCGGCACCCGGTACCGCCAAGAAGTTTTGGAGATTGAATACAACGGCAAAAACATTGCCGAGGTTTTGAAGATGAGCGTTTTGGAAGCCAGAAAGTTTTTCAAGCATTTTCCCCAGCTGGACGCCAAGCTCAAGCTTTTGGAAGAAGTTGGCCTTGGTTATCTGAAGCTTGGCCAGTCAGCGACAACTCTTTCCGGCGGCGAAGCTCAGCGAATCAAGCTTTCTTCAGAGCTTTCAAAACGCCAGACCGGCAAAACTTTGTATATTCTTGATGAGCCGACAACTGGGCTTCACTTTGACGACACGGCTAAGCTTTTGGGTGTTTTGGATAAGCTGGTGGAAAAAAACAACACGGTTTTAGTGGTTGAGCACGAACTGGATATTATTAAAAACTCTGACTGGATTATTGATTTGGGGCCGGATGCCGGCGAAAAAGGCGGGGAGATAGTTGCTTTGGGCCCGCCTAAACAGATTAAACAAAACAAAGCTTCCTGGACTGGGAAATACTTGTAAGCTATTGACTTATTAAGTTTTTTGTTTTATAAATCAATACCTGTTTTCCAACAGGAAATTTTTTGAGGAGGCAGAAATGTGTATGTCAATACAGGGTCCGCCTTATGGCGTGCCGATTCCACCGGAAACCCACGAAAAGTTTCCGGATGATGTCAAAGCCGCGTTCACGACCTTTCACGAGTGGCTGCTGGCCGCTCGTGAAAAATCTGACGGCCAACCGCTCAGCCGCAAAGATATGCCGGAAAATATCCGGCAGGCCATGGAGCTGATTCTCGAGGCGCCGATTCCGGATTATCCGGATGGCGTCACCGGGAAAGATTCATGCTACATGGTTTTAGTCATGGCCGATATGGTCGACTGAAACGAGCTTTGGCGAATATGGGCAGGAGGTTTCCTGCCCATATTTGATTTTTGGTGTTTTCTGTGGTATAATATAAACAGCAGATAAGAAAGGAGACCTTATGATAGGCTTGAAAATCGCGGCGGTTATTGCCGCCGCCATCCTGTTTTTCTTCGCCAACTTGTTCATCGAATTGGCGATCAAAGCCGACCTGCGGCGCGTTGGCCGTTGGCTCGGCAAAAAAGGCTAGCGCAAGCTAGCCTTTTCATCCCCGCACCTAAATTAGGTGTGGGGATTTATTTTTGATATAATTTTTATTTAACTGTTTGTCCGACTGAACCCGTTGACTAAACGGGTTGGGCGGAATAACTGCCGTGTTAGAAACAACCCATGTCTTGACAGCTTTGGCTCTGGCCAAAAACATTAATCCGCCGGTTGGCGGACCAATCCTGGCTTTTTTTGCCGGCATGGTTTCCCATTTTATCCTGGATTCTTTACCGCACTATGACGGAGATAACCGCAAAAAAGAACTTTCCAAAACTGGCAAACTAGTGATTGGTTCAGATATTTTTGTCAGCTTTCTGGTTTTTTTATATCTTTCTGTTTGGGGTCCCCTTTGGCCAAACTTCCCCGACCTTAATTCACTATTCTTAATTCTTTATTCTAATTTGAATTGGGTCTTTGGCGTTCTTGGCGGCATTTTTCCGGACATCATGAGTTTTGTTGGTTTTAAAACCGGGTTTGCCTGGCCAAAATGGTTTTTTAATCTTCACAAAAACATTCAGAAAAACAAAGAAATCAAACCTTTGCCGGGCCTGGCGTTTCAACTGACATTCTGCGTTTTCTGTATTTATATTTTCGTGAAATAATAAAAAACCCGCTTGTTTCAAGCGCGCTTTCTATTCAAGGTTCAGTTTTCAACCGGGTCTGATTCCGCCTGCATCATGGCGCTGATTTCTTTGCCGACCTCTGGCGAAAGAGCGCAGGTAATCACGACAGAAGCAATTATCAAAATCAGTATCGCCAAAACCCTAAGAGCAATGTTCATCGGAGCCTCTCTTGACAATGTTTTGCAATTGTCTATAATGCCTTTTAGCAGTCGCACTTTAAGACTGCTAATTTAACCTTTTAATTAATTTTTGAATAACTTATGAAAATCACCCCGCTTTCTGATTTTGTTTTAATTGAGCCTTTGAAAGAAGAAAAAACCACGGCTTCGGGCATTATTATTCCGGAAACCGCGCAAGAAGACAGGCCGCAAAAAGGCAGGGTCGTTGCCGTTGGTCCGGGAAAAATAAATGACAAAGGCGAAAAAATCGCCACCCCTGTTTCCGCCGGCAATATTGTTTTGTTCAAAAAATATGGCCCGGACGAAATAAAGATGAAAGACGAATCAGGCAAAGAAGTCGAGTATTTAATCGCGCGCGAAGAAGAGATACTCGCAATCATTGAATGATTGCTTAATTTCTAATTACTAATATCTAATTCCTAAATAAATTAAAAATCATGAGTAAACAAATTCTCTATAAAGACAAAGCCAGGGAAGCCTTAAAGCGCGGCGTTGACAAAGTCGTGAACGCCGTCAAGGTGACTTTGGGGCCGAAAGGCAGAAACGTCATTTTGGACAAAAGCTACGGTTCGCCGGTGATTACCAAAGACGGCGTCACCGTCGCCAAAGAAATCACTCTGGAAAACAGGTTTGAAAACATTGCCGCCGAGCTGGTCAAAGAAGCGTCGCAGAAAACCGCGGACATTGCCGGCGACGGCACGACCACGGCCGCGATTCTGGTTCAGGCGATTGTCAACGAAGGCTTTGCCCAGATCGCTTCGGGTTCAAACCCCGTGCTTTTGAAAAAAGGCATTGACAAGGCTTTGGCCAGAGTTTTGGAGATGCTCACCAGTCAGAGCATTAAAGTTGAAGACAAGAAAAAAATCGAAGAAGTCGCCGCCATTTCCGCCAATGACCCGGAGATCGGCAGGATGATTGCCGAAATTTTCAATGAAATCGGCAAAGAAGGCGTTTTGACGGTTGAAGAATCGCAGACCCTGGGGTTTTCCCGCGAAATTGTTGAAGGACTGCAGTTTGACCGCGGTTATGTTTCGCCCTACATGATTACGGACACGGAAAGAATGGAAGCGATTCTTGAAGATCCTTATATTTTAATCACTGACCAGAAAATCTCTTCAATGAACGAGCTTTTGCCGGTTTTGGAAAAGGTTGTTCAGGCTGGGAAAAAGAATATTGTTTTGATTGCCGAAGACATTGAAGGCGAAGCTTTAGCAACTTTGATTGTTAATAAATTGCGCGGCACTTTTTCGGCTCTGGCAATTAAAGCCCCGGGATTCGGTGACCGGAGAAAAGAAATGCTTGAAGACATTGCTGTGGTTACCGGCGGCAAAGTCATCACGCCGGACCTTGGCATGAAGCTGGAAAACGCGAGTTTGGAGATGCTCGGTCAAGCGCATCGCGTTGTTGCCAACAAAGACAACTCGACGATTGTTGACGGCAAAGGCGAAAAAACAAAGATTGATGAACGAGTCAGGCAGTTGAAACTCCAGCTGGAAAAATCAGATTCAAGTTTTGACAAAGAAAAAATCGAAGAACGCCTGGCAAAACTTAGCGGCGGCGTTGCCGTCATTAAAGTCGGCGCGGTCACCGAAACCGAGATGAAAGAGATTAAGTACCGCGTTGAAGACGCGATTCACGCGACCCGGGCGGCTTTGGAAGAAGGCATTGTTCCCGGCGGCGGCGTCGCCCTGTTTGACATCAGCCTGGAGTTGAGAAAGAAAAAAGAAGAGCTGTTTCCGGTTTTAGGCGACGAGTATCGGGGCGTGGAGCTTTTATTGAGAGCTTTGGAATATCCTATCAGGACGGTTGTGGAAAATTCCGGCAAGTCAGCCGAAGACGTGTTCAACACTTTAATGAAAGAGAATAAAACCGGTTTTGGTTTTAACGCCCTGACTGGCGAGTTCACGGATATGATTCAGGCCGGCATTCTTGACCCGACCAAAGTCGTCAAGTCGGCGCTTTCCAATGCCGCGTCTGTGGCGGGCTTAATTTTGATTTCCGAAGCCGTGGTTGCGGACAAGCCTGAAGAAAAAGGAAAAGAAAAAATGCCCGGAGGCTATCCCGGAGAAGAAGATTACTAAGAATAGAATCTAGAAGAAAGAAAACACGCAACAAAACTCCGGGGAAAACCGGAGTTTTGTTGTTTTTGAATACAAAATAAGTTATAATTTTTCACTGAAGTTTTTTGTTTTTGCCGAAGTAGTTCAGTGGCAGAACGCTTTCTTGGTAAGAAAGAGGTCGTGAGTCCGATTCTCACCTTCGGCTCCAGATAGAAAAGTGGAATCCGGGTTTAATAAGCGATCTTGAGTAGGTCGCCTTTGGCGACAAGGTCGTGAGTCCGGCTGATTTATCCGTAAGGATAAATCAGCTACCTTCGGCTTTAGTAGAAATGATAAAGGGTATACAGGTTGAAAAAAATCGGTTTTTAAGCTATTATTCAAAGACATAAAATCAGACAAAAATGGCGAAATCAAAATCGAAATACTCGGAAAATCTAATCAGGTTTCAGTGCACGGTCTGCAAGCAGTACAACTATTTTTCAAGAAAAAACAGAAAGCTTGTTGAACGCAAGCTGGAGTACCAAAAATACTGCCGCCACTGCCGCAAACACACCAAGCATAAAGAAGCCAAGAAAAAATAGGGTTTATCCAATTTGTTTAGCACAAAAACCGCCGCGTCAAACGCGGCTGGTTTTTGTGCTAAAATGCGGAAACGGGGGCGTCGTTCAGTGGCAGGACTTTGGTCTCCAAAACCAAAAACGAGGGTCCGATTCCTTCCGCCCCCGCCTTCGTCCCATTTTAATGGGACTACGGCGGGCGAAGCCCGCAATGTAATTAATGACAAAAAGCCAGTTAATTAAAGATCTGCTTCAAAGCGGGGTTTTGAAAACCCCCTTGATTATTTCGGCGTTTGAAAAAATCGACCGGAAAGACTTTGCGCCAAAAGAGTTTGAGCTTGAGGCTTACGAAGACTATCCTTTGCCGATCGGTTTTGAACAGACAATTTCCCAGCCTTGGACTGTCGCGTTTATGATGGAACTTTTACAACCGCAATCAGGGGAAAAAATCCTTGATATTGGTTCTGGTTCCGGTTACACGACTGCCTTGTTGGCTTACTGTGTAAGTCAACAAAGAATTTCCAATTCTCAATTTTCAATTTCTCCGGCTGCGCCGGATCTTGCGAATCGAGACAATGAAATGCTAAAAAACAGCAACCCCCAAAAATCAGGAAAGGTATTTGCCGTGGAAATTGTTCCCGAGCTTTGCGAGCTTGGCCGCAAAAACTGCGAAAAATATGGTTCGACCCCGCTCACCACAGGTGGTTTTGTTTCAAAGGGAAGGGCAGAGTTTGTCTGTCAAGACGGCAATTTGGGTTATGAAAAAGGCGCGCCATACGACAAGATTTTAGTCAGCGCGGCTTTAAACAAAAAAGAGATACCCCAAGCCTGGAAAGAACAGTTGGAAATCGGCGGCCGGATTGTTTGTCCGATTGGAAACAGCGTCTGGGTTTTTGATAAAATAAGCAAGGATAGCTGGCAAAGCAAAGAACATCCGGGGTTTGCTTTTGTGCCGCTGGTCAGTTAGTAATAATCAAAATGGATTTTTCCGAATTAAAACTCAAGCTTCAGTCTTTGCGCGAACGCCTTTTGAAATGGCAGGAGTGGCTTGATTTGGAAAACAAAAAATCAAGAATCGTTGAGATTGAAACCGCGTTTCTGGCTCAGGATTTCTGGAAAGACCGGCAAAAAGCCGAAACTGTTTCGCGGGAGCTGGGCAAGCTGAAAGACGGCGTTGAAGATTTTGAAAAAAAACAGCAAGAGATTGATTCGTTGGAAACAATGGTTTTTGTCGCCGACAAAGAAAACCGCGAATCAGAAAGTTTGCGTGAAATCCTGCCGCGGCTGGAAAAGCTTGAGCGTGAAATTGACAAAGAAGAGCTGAAAACTTTTTTGTCGGGCAAATACGACAAAGGTTCGGCGACCTTGGCGGTTTATTCCGGCGCCGGCGGCGACGACGCCGAAGACTGGGCAAGAATGCTTTGGGAAATGTACCAGTCTTTCGCTGTTTCAAGAAACTGGTTTTTTGAGATTCTGGACGAAAATCGCAACGAGTCCGGCGGTTTGAAAAGCGCGGTGGCGGAAATTTCCGGCGACTACGCGTATGGCTATTTGAAAGGCGAATCAGGCGTCCATCGTCTGGTCAGAGTTTCACCGTTTGATTCAGACAAGCAAAGGCACACGTCTTTTGCGATGATTGAGATTCTGCCGGAGATTGAAGAAAAAGAGTTTGAAATAAAAGCCGAAGATTTGGAAACAGACCTTTTTCGTTCTTCCGGGCCTGGCGGCCAAAACGTCAACAAAGTTGAGACTGCGGTCAGAATCAAGCATCGGCCGACCGGCATCACGGTGGCTTGTCAGAGCGAACGTTCCCAGGACAGAAACCGTCAAAAAGCCATGAATCTTTTACGGGCAAAGCTTTTTCAGCTTGCCAAAGAAGAAGCAGTTTCCGAAAAAGCTTTGATAAAGGGCGAAAAAAAACAGATTGCCTGGTCAAACCAGATTCGGTCTTATGTTTTGCATCCTTATCAAATGGTCAAAGACCATCGCACCGGCGTTGAAACCAATCAAGTGGACAAAGTTCTTGCCGGCGAGTTGGATAAGTTTATTGAGGCTTCGGTTACACTCAATCTCAATCATAAAAATAAGTAAAAATTGAGGCTAATAAGGTTAGCCTCAATCATGAGCGAAGTCGAATGATTGAAGCGGAGTTGAAAGTGGGATATAATAAATAGATGAATCCCGTTAGAAATAGTCTTGATTTGAACTTATGTCATTAACAAATTACATCACCACCTTATCTTATTGTTTAATTAAAGCTTCCCAAGGGAATTTCTAACGGGATGAAGGTCATTTCTTTTGAGAACGTTTCCAAAGTTTATAATTCACATTCAACAGCTTTAGATGGCGTGAGTTTTGAAGTTGAAAAAGGCGAGTTTGTTTCTCTGGCGGGCAAATCCGGCGCCGGCAAATCAACGATCTTGAAGCTTTTGATTGCCGAAGAACGCTCAACAAAAGGCAAAATTTTTTTCAACGGCCAGGAAATCAACAAAATGCCGCAAAAAGACCTGCCTGGCTTGCGCCGGAAAATCGGCATGGTTTTTCAAGACTACAAGCTTTTGACCGGAAAATCGGCTTTTGAAAACGTTGCTTACGCCATGGAAGTTTCCGGCATGTCAGATGAAGACATCAAACGCGACGTGCCCCAGGTTTTGGAGCTTGTCGGGCTGTCCGACAGAAAAAACAACTTTCCGAGCGCCCTTTCCGGCGGCGAAAAGCAAAGAGTCGCGATTGCCCGCGCCTTGGTTCAGCGGCCGGAAGTGATTGTCGCTGACGAGCCGACCGGCAACCTTGACCCGATTAACACCTGGGAGATTATCAAGCTGCTTTTGAAGATTAACGAGTTCGGCACGACGGTCATTCTGGCGACTCACGACAAAGAAATCGTTGACAAACTTGAACGCCGCGTGATTATTTTGGACAAAGGCAGAGTCATCAAAGACGAAGAAAAAGGAAAATACATTATAACCTAATGGTTATAAACTCTAATTTCCAATACCCAATGTCTAATGAAATTCAAAAGTTTAAAAAATTCTTTAATTAGAAATTAGTTATTAGAAATTTAAAAAATGATTCTTGTTTCTTTAAAAAGAATTTTCAAAGCCGGCTGGCAGCATTTTTCAAGGAACCTGTGGCTGTCGGCGGCAACTATCGGCATTATGGTTGTCACCTTGTTTGTGTTTTCAAACCTGGTTTTGTTTGATTTTTTCACCAACGAAGTGATTAAAATAATCCGCAACAAAATTGATTTGTCTGTTTATTTCAACTCCAGTGTTGACGAAAGCGAAATTTTTAAAGTCAAAGACATTGTCACCCAGCTGCCGGAAGTTGAGCGGGTTGATTATCTTTCCCGCGAAGAAGCCCTGACATCTTTCAATGAAAAGCACACGAACAACGAAGTTGTCCGGCGCGCCCTGGAAGAGCTGGGGATTAACCCGCTGCAGTCTTCTTTGAACATTAAAGTCAAACAAGGCGAGTCGTACGAAACCGTGGTGGCGTTCATTGACGGCGCGCCGTTCAAAGACTCAATCAGTAAAGTCAATTTCACGGAAAACCGGCTGATTATTGAAAGGCTGAACAAGCTTGTCAGCGCGATTCAAAAATTCGGCTGGGGCGTGATTATTGTCTTTGCCGCCCTGGCGATTTTAATCGCGTTTAACTCCGTCAGAATGGCGATTTATTCTTTCAAAGAAGAGATTAACATCATGCGCCTGGTGGGTGCGTCAAAATGGTTTATCCGCGGGCCGTTTATGATTATGGGTCTGATTATCAGCCTGGCGGCGTCCGCCGCGGTTTTTCTGGTCATCTGGCTGGCGGTTTTGGGGTTTGGTCCAAGAATCAACGCCTTCGTGCCGGAGATTAACCTGAACGTATTTTTCAGCGACAATTT
This sequence comes from Parcubacteria group bacterium GW2011_GWB1_45_10, assembly GCA_001001185.1. Taxonomy (GTDB): domain Bacteria; phylum Patescibacteriota; class Minisyncoccia; order UBA6257; family Brennerbacteraceae; genus UBA10122. Next base: position 8,676 of record LCKC01000020.1, read on the forward strand.
TTTCAAGATTTTACTGCTCCAGACTTTGACGGGCGTGGCGATTATGCTGTTTTCAGTTTATTTGGCGTTTAACAAATACTTGAAAGAAGAAAAATAAGTAAAAGACATGGATATTGGATAAGACAAAACCCCCGCCAATGGCGGGGGTTTTGTTTAGAAGGAGTTCTTTTCTGTCCGTAATCGCTGATATGTCTTATCTAACGATCGTTAGATAAGACATATTTTAGAAATCAGCAGGGACTTGCCCTATACTTATGATTAAGTGTGGGATTAGTGTTTGGCATCTAAAGCGTCGGCTTTGGTCTGGTGGACTGTGCCTTTTGGGTGTTCTGCCGGAGCGTAGATTGAGACAAGTTTCATTTTTTCCGAGCTGGTGTTGACAACATTGTGTTTGGCGCCGCGCTGGATGTAAAGAATGTCGTTTTCTTTGAGTTCAAGCTCGCTGCCGTCAATAAACGCTTTGCCCGAGCCGTCAGTGTGGACTTCTTCGCCGATGTCTTCGTTCGGCAAAAGGCTCATTAAGACAATCTGGGCGCTTGAGCCGGTAAAAACTTCTTTGCGAAAGCTTTGGTTTTGCTCCGCCAAAGATTCAAAACTTGAGTGGAAATACATATGCTTATTAATTTTTAATTACCAATATCTAATTCCTAATGAAATTATAACAGAGGAATAAGATTAAAACAGGAAAGCCGCCTCTTTTAGAGGCGGCTTTGCCTTGATAACTATTCGGTTTTGGTCAGGGAGTAATAGGTATTGGTCTGCGGCTGGAACAAGACCGCGATCTTGTAGTCAGGAAGAAACAGGCTTTCAATCATCTCCCGCAGTTCGTCAGCCGCGTTCTGGACCCATTCAGGGTCGCCGGTCACTGGCGGCATCAGCCCGCCGGGGCTGACCGAATACTGGACAACGAACTCAATGTCAGCTTCAGCGGAGGAGTGACTCGGTTCGACCCAGTCAAAATCCACCGCGTCCACGCCAGACATTTTTTTCATGGTCAGGATAATGGCGTGTTCCATGCGCCCGATCATTAAGTGGCGTCCGTCCAGTTCCTTCATCAAATCCTTGTTTCTGACCTTAACAGTTATTCCGGGCATAAGAACCTCCTTTTGTGTGTTCAGCAATTTAAACACATCTGTTCGGCTTTCTCAAGAGCTGATAAGCAGTTAGACGTTAAAACAGCGGCTTTATTTTTGCCTTGTTTTCGTATAAAATGTGCTTGTCTAACTTTCGGCTTTGTTAGAGTAAGTTGCTTGCCCTGAGCGAAGTCGAAGGGTTTGTTACCTTGCGGGATCATCTAGCATCTAGTGGTAGGATGCAGCACTCTGGATGCTGTCACCTAGGTTCGAATCCTAGTCCCGCAGCAGTCTTAAGATAGGTTCGGACTCCGATGAGTATAAATAATATGTATTCAAAAATATACAACTGGATAAAAACTTTTTTGGGTAAAATCCTAGCAATTTTGGCTGGACTAATCGTTTTTATGACATTTATTGATTTTCTCCTCAAGTGGCAGATATACCCGTATCTATTCAGTATTGTCTCGATGCTGTTTAGAGTGCTTTATGAGTTTGCATTTGAATCTTTCGTTTTGGTTTGTTTGGCACTTTTGGTCCTGTCCTCTTGGAGATTGCATAGAAAATTTGTAAGCTCTAAACCCAATGTCCTTGAAAAACAAATTGTGGACATAAAGACATCTCTTGAAACACAAATAAAAAAATCCTCAGATTCCTCTGCTGCCCAGGTAAAAAGTGTGGATGATAAATTGAGTGACAAGATATTTGAAATAGAGCGTACCCTCGTTGATTTCGAAATTGAAAATCATCGATCAAAGAATCAGGTTGGAGAAATATCCAAGATGATTAAGAAGTTAAATATGGATATAAAGAGAAAGTGGGGAGTAGAAGATACGCTTCTGGAAATAAAGGAATATATTAAAAAGAAAGACATGCCAAATTATTATTTTGAAGATCTCCACAATGCTCTTAAGAATGTACCGGGTAGTCTAAAAATGATAGCAGATGAAATTCTCAAGCTTGCCCAAGAGAAACTTTACAACCCCAGGTAATTTATTCCGAGGAGCGTCAAAATGTTAAACCAAGGATTATTTAAAAATTCCTTTCGTCATCTTTCACCCATGTATTTTCTCTACATTCTTCAATGCCAGGACAAAAGCCTTTATACTGGCATTACCAACAATCTTGAACGGCGGTTTTTGGAGCACAAAAACAAAAAA
>LCKC01000021.1 GCA_001001185.1 Parcubacteria group bacterium GW2011_GWB1_45_10
CTGGAACTTTCCTGGGCGATTATCGGCTTGATATAGTCGTTGGCAATGAACGGGTTAAGCTTTGAAAGCACCCAGGTGGCGACATTGCCCAGGCTGAACTCGCCCGAAGCTTTTTCCGCTTCTTTCTGCCAGAAATGGACAACCACTGGGTCGGGACAGCGTTCAAGTAATTGGTTGCGGAAAATTCTGTCGGAAAAAACCCGCGGTAAATCAAGCAGTGTCGGTTTCATGACCGTGTCGTTCAAAAGAAGGAAAATCGCGTTTTTGAAGTACTGTTCAAACATCGGGCCGCCGACTTCCGCCAGGTTGTAAATCTTGCCGATAATCTCCAAAAGTTCGTTGGCAATGAAAGTTTTTTGTTCCGGCTGGCTGCGGTCATATTCCAGAAGATTGTAGCCGATTGGATGTTCGGTGTCCGCCGGATTGAAATAAATCACGTCCTGCTTCCTTGATTCTGGCACCAAGCCAAGAATGTCCCGGGCGTCGTTGCCGTGCGGGTCAATGAACGCCAGGCCTTCGCTGTTTTCCATGTCCTGCTTGATTAAATGCTTCAAAAAGCTGGTTTTGCCGGTGCCTGTCTGGCCAATGACATACATATGCCTGAATCTGTCTGATAAAAGCATTCTGACGGGTTTTTTCTGACCGCGGTACAGGGAGTTGCCCAAAACCAAGCCTTGCTGAGGCAGTTCCAAAGGCGGCTGGGCGGTTCTTGACCGCGTCCGTTTGATTTTCGTGGTTTCAATCATCTGGCTTGTCGGCAGATGAGCCAAGGTCGCGAGCTCAAGCGTGGACAAAATCAGTTTGTTTTTGTCGCGAAAGTTTCTGAAAGAAAAATCAAAGATCTCTTTTTCTTCTTCTTTGCCGGAAAGTTTTTTCAGGCTCAAGGAGTTGCCTTTGGGATTTGCCAGCTGCGGCAGGATTGATTCAACCTGGTTCAGCAGACTTTCGGCTTTCTGCAAGTTCGGACAGGAAGACACAAGCCTGATATTCACTTCAAGTAAAGGTTTGGCAACCTTGTTTTCAACGCCTTCAACCAGGTCAGCGTCGCTATTTTTATTTTTTTCTTTGTCGGTTTTTTCTTCTGGTTTTTCCGGAACAAATGATTTGCCCAAGGTGTCGGCAAACTGTCCAGCGCCGGTTTGTCCGGCTTTAGCCAAAGCTTGTTCCAGGGATTCGCCTTTTCTGAGTTCACTACCGACGGTTTTAAACTGTTTGGCGGTTTTGGCGTCGGCTTTTTTGAAAATAATCTGCAGACCAATGCCGTCGCCTTCTTTGGCAAGAGTGGAAAATGTGTTCATCACCGGCAAAAGAAAATCTTCGGGTAAAGACTCAAAAGTTTTAATCGGCAGGATTGCCGGCCGTTCTTGTTTGAAAACCGCGGCCAGGCTGGTTCCTTGGGGATTGAAAATATTGTAATCGTCAACTTTGTCAATCTCCGCTCCGGGCCAAAAAGCCTGGATTTGCTGGATTAAAGAATCCATTTCGGTTTCCGCGGCGGCAAAATAAAGGTTGACGTCTTCGCCGATGTTGTGGACGGCAAACTCCATGACCACCGGAAGCTTGAAATTGGCAAGCGAACCCAGAAGCTGTTCGGAAACCGCAACCTCTTGTTTCCAGTCTTTCTTGTCTTTTTCGCCTGGTTTGTAAAGGCTGACCAAAACCACCCGGTAATCAAGCGAGCTTCGCAAAAGTTTTTTTTCGCTCAAAAGACTCATGAAATACCAGGCCGCCAAAGCGCCGGAAACGCCGAAAACCAGAAAAAATATCAAAAACTCAAGCATTTTCCCTTGATTTTATCTCTGAATAAAACTTGTTGACCAGCTCGTCGTGGAAAGCGTCAATTAAAAAAGCATTGCCCATGTTTCGGACTTCCTGGACGGCTTTTGTCAGCCCTTTTTCAAAAGCTGTCCGGATTAAAGCGTCAATCGCATACTGGTATTTTTCCCGAGCTTCGCTTTTTTCAAGCGGTTTTTCCGCAGCCTTGGCGGACGCGTCTTTATCTGCCTGGGTTGTCTGGTCCTGGGAAACAGCTTGAAACCTTTCCGCAATCACCTGTTTCAAAACTTCTTTTTCTTTCTCCGGCGTCATCTCGCCTTCAGCCGCGCCAAGCCGCGTTTGATATTCTTGCTGAATTTTTTCCAGATCGGGATGAAAATTTTCTTGAGGCATAGGTTTAAATCGATTGTTATTTGATAAATTATACCACCCCTAACGAAGTTTGTAATAAGCTTTGTCTTTGTACCTCAAATCCAGGTATTCCAAGCCGTCAAACTTTCCCTGCAGCTCTTTTCCCAGCACCAGGCTCATGTTTTCAAACACGGTTTCCGGCGCCAGGCTGAGCTCTGACAGGATAAACCAGCCGTCTTCCGTGATTAACTTGATGAACCTGGCTTCAAAATAATCTTTTTCTATGACCCCGGATCTGATTGGCACAGTTGCTTGCGCCAGTTCTTTGAATCGGGAAACAAACCCGACCATCTCTTTTGAAAGATACAGTTTTCCCAAAACCATTTTCCTGCCGGAAAAATCCTGAATCAAAAAAGCGTTTTCCGGCTCAAAGTTCGGATAAAAAGCCGTGCCGGTTTCGTCAACTGAAAAACAGAGTCGGACAAGAACTTCGCCATCAATACCTTCAACTGCTTCACTGGTTTGGCAGAGCCGCAGCGCGGTTTTTCTGATTTCGCCTTTGGCGGATAAAGTTTGGCTTTGAAAATCGTAAACAAAACCGAAAGATTTGAAAAGCGGATAGTTTTCAAGAAGCTTTTGGCTGGTTTTGTTTTTGTTGAAAAGCAGAATGTTGTTTCCCGGGATAAAACCGAATTTTCTGGTTGACATTTCGTTCCACAAGGCTTCGGTGATTTTTTCTTTTTCCGAATCTTCAACGCCGGCGTCAACGTTTTTCACCAGAAAATATTTCACAAATCCCAAAAAATAAACCAGTCCGCCAAACAAAACCAGCAAACCCAAAAGCGAAAGCAGTTTTGCGAGCTTTCGGCGTTTTCTTTGTTTGAGATAAGAATCCCTGGTGGCCATGCCAAAAATCAAACGCTTTTAAGGACGTTTGATTGTTTCGATTCCCATGTACGGAATTAAAACTTCCGGGACTTTAATTGAACCGTCTTTTTGCTGGCAGTTTTCAAGAATCGCGACCAAGTGCCGGTCAGTCAATCCTGTGGCGGAAATGGTGTGCGGATACGCAAGCGAACCGTCAGCTTTCCTGTACCTGATGTTCAGCCTTCTTGTCTGAAAATCCGTCAGGTTTGTGTTTGAAGTGACTTCGCGATATTTGTTCTGGCCCGGAAACCAGGCTTCAATATCGTATTTTTTGTACCCCGGAGCGCCAAAGTCGCCAACGCAGATTAAAACCACCCGGTATGGGATTTTCAGGGCTTTGAGCAAAGCTTCTTCATGCTGGAGGCACTTTTCGTGCCATTCCTGCGAAGTTTCCGGGGTTGAAAAAACAATCTGTTCAACTTTCATAAACTCATGGACGCGGAAAATCCCCCGCGTGTCTTTGCCGTAAGACCCGGCTTCGGTGCGAAAGCATTCCGAGTAAGCAGAATAAAGCTTTGGCAGGTCGTTTTCCGCAAGAATCTCGTCTGCGTGGTAACCGACCAAGGTTTGCTCGGAAGTGCCGATCAAAGCCAGGTCTTCTTTACTACTTGAAGGCTGGCTGAGCTGATAAATGTCATCGGCGAAAAACGGCAGATACCCGGTGCCGAAAAGAGTTTTTTCCCTGGCAACATGAGGCGTGGCCATAACCGTGAAACCGTTCTGACGCAGATAATCAAACGCGAAGCTGATTAAAGCCAGCCTCAGTCTGACGCCTTCGTTTTTCAGGAAATAAAACCTTGCCTGGGCGACTTTGGCGGCCCGTTCAATGTCTATAATATCCAGAGCTTCGCCGAGTTCCTGGTGGTCTTTGGCTTCAAAATCAAACTTTGGCGGCTCGCCCCAGTATTTTATCGGCTGGTTATCTTCGTCGCTTTTGCCATCGGGGACAACCGGGTCAAGCATGTTCGGCATCCAAGACATCCGGTCAAACAGCTCTTTTTCCGTCTGCGCCAGTTCTTTTTCTTTGGCGCCGATGGTTTCGGAAAGTTTTTTCAATTCCTTGATTTTTTCCGGCGTCGGCTTTGTTTTTGATTCTTTGTTTTGCTCGGCCCTTAACTGGTCAAGCTTGGTCTGGATTGATTTTCTTTTGTCGTCCAGTTCAATGATTTCGTCAACACTCACTTTCGCGCCCCTTCTTTTGGCGTTGGCCTTGACTTCTTTTAAGTTTTGGCGAATAAAATTAATATCCAACATTTGTTTTAATGAATTGTGAATTAAAAATAACGAATAAAATTGTTAAGTGGTTTTGGCGCTGGGAGCGCCGGAGGAAGAAGTAGAAGATGCCTGGGGGTTTGTCGAAGAACTTGCCCCGAGCGCAGTCGAGGGGAAGCGGGCTGAAGTCGCGATGCTTGATTTAGGTTCGCCGGTCGCGAAAAAGCTTTTAATGTTTTCCGTGTCTGTGTTCAAAATTCTTTGCAGCGCTTCGCGGGTGAAAAAAGCAATGTGCGGCGTGGCCACGACTCTGGCGTGATTGAAGAGCAGATTGTTTTCCGCCAGCAAAGCCAGGTCTTCAATGCCGGGATTGCCATACAAGACTGCTTTTTGCTCGTCAAAAACTGATTTTTCGCCTTCAAAAACATCCAAGCCGGCGCCGGAAATTTTGCCGCTTTCAAGTCCGGCAAGCAAAGCTTTGGTTTCAATCAGTCCGCCCCGGGCAGTGTTGATGATGACCGCGCCTTGTTTCATTTTGGCAATCGCGTCGGCGTTGATTAAATGGTGGTTTTCCGGAAGATAAGGCACGTGAAGCGTAATCACGTCAGAATCCTGCAAAAGCTCGTCAAAAGAAACATATTTAAAATTGTGCTGGGTTTCAAGATCCGGTTTGGGGAACTTGTCAAACGCAATCACTTTCATGGAAAATCCATTGGCGATTTTGATTGACTGCAAACCAATCCTGCCGGTGCCGATGATGCCAATGGTTTTGCCGGCCAGGTCAAAGCCTTCAAATCCCTCAATGGAAAAATCTCTTTTTTCCTGAATTCTGTCAAAGGCGCTGAAGATTTTACGGACGACCGCCAAAAGCAAACCAAAGGCAAACTCCGCGACGGTGTTGTCGCCGTAACCCGGAACATAACCGAGCTTAATCCCCTTTTCCGAAATTGCCTGGGTTTCAAGATGGTCAAACCCGGTTGAGCGCGTCGTCACCAGTTTCAAGCCAATAAACTCGGCCAGATCCGCGGCATTGACGGTTGAACCGACAAATATCGAGATTGCCTGGGCGTCTTTCGGACAAATGTTTTTATCAAACTTTTCCGCAAAAAAAACCAGCTCAAACTCCGGTTTGTCGCTAAAGCTTTGTTTCAGATAGTCTTTTTCCCAGTCTTTAACCTCAAAAAAAGCGATTTTTGGCATCCCGTTAGAAGCAGATCGCGATCCTTTCAGACCGATAATTGCTTGTTATTAATTTTTTCATTCGTATAAACATAATTATATTACAAATTCATTTTTGACGGCGATCGCGATTTTAAAGCATTCGTTGAATTAATCCATCACCAGGGCGTCAATCTCAAATTCGTTCAGACTAAAGCAAGGCTCAAGCGCTTCAATGATTTCTTCGGCTTTGGCTTCGGGGTTTGCCAAAAACCCGAGCTCCATGTTTTCAAAAATAGCCATTTTGAACGCTTCTTTGTTAAGCTTGAACGCCTGGACAATCATTGGAATCAGGTTTTCCAGCTCAAGATTTTCCAGCCTGCCTCCGAGTTTGGAAAAATAACCTTTGGCAAAGCTGACAAAAAAATCAGAAAGCTCTTTTGAGGCTCTGATTTTTTCCGCGGCGGCAAGAAATAACTGTTTTATCTCTTCTTGGGTTTTCAGTTTTGGTTCGGCAAACAACATGTTTTTTAATAAGATTGGGCAAACAGCCAGCGGTGTTTCGCCGGCTTCTGGCAGTAAATACAGCTGCCTTTTTCCGTTTTCGCGTCGAGCGGCAGGCACCGGGTCGTGGCTTTGGTTTCCTGTTTGATTTTTTCTTCACACTGCGGGTTTTCACACCAGAAAGCGTAGATAAAGCCTTTGGTGGTTTTCATGATTTTTTTAAACTCGTCGTAATCTTCTGTCTGATGAGTGTTTTCTTCTGTCATTTGTTTGTGCTTAAAAAAAATCGCTTTTTGCATCTCGTCAAGCAGTTTTTTGACTGAAACTTTCAAATCGGCTTGTTTGATTTTTATTTTTTCTTTGGTGTCGCGGCGGGCTAAGGTCAGGATCTGGCCGGCCATTTCTTTTTCGCCAACCTCAATTCTCAAAGGCACGCCTTTTAACTCCCATTTGTTGAATTTGAATCCGGCGGTTTCGTCGTCTCTTAAATCAAGTTCGGTTCTGAAAGATCTGAGCAGGCTTTTGATTTTTTCCGAATATTCAATAACTTTGTTTTTGGTTTCGGTTTTGTAAATCGGCACAATAACAATCTGAATCGGCGCGATTTTGGGCGGCAGAACCAAACCATTGTCGTCGCCGTGCGCCAAAATCAAACCGCCGATTGACCGGGTGGAGAATCCCCAGGAATTTTGGTATGGATAGAGCGCGTTCCCGTTTTGGTCCAGGACCGTCCAATCAAACGCTTTGGCAAAGTTTTGTCCCAGGTCGTGCGAAGTCGAGCTTTGCAAAGCTTTGCCGTCCGGCATTAAAGCTTCATAAGTGAAAGTTTTTTTTGCGCCGGCGAATTTTTCCGAACTGCTTTTGAGTCCGCAAATGCCGTAAACTCCCATCAGTTCCTGATAAGTTTTTTTGTAAAGATTGAGCGCCCAGAGCACGGTTTCCATATTTTCTTTTTCCGTCAGATGGGCGCAGTGGCCTTCCTGCCATAAAAATTCAGATGTCCGCAAAAACAAATATGTCCGTTTTTCCCAGCGGACGACATTGTTCCATTGATTGATTAAAACCGGTAGGTCGCGCCATGAATGAAACCATTGCTTGTACATCTCGTACATAATCGTTTCCGAAGTCGGTCGGACAATCAGTTTTTCGGTAAGTTCTTCGCCGCCGGCATACGTCACCACTGCCAGCTGCGGTGAAAAACCTTCAACGTGTTCTTTTTCTTTTTTCAAAAATCTTTCCGGAATAAACAAAGGAAAGTAAGCATTTTTGACGCCGCGTTTTTTTATTAATCTGTCCATGAAGCTTTGGATTGATTCCCAAAGGGCAAAGCCGTAAGGCCGGATGACCATGGTGCCTTTGACCGGCGAATAATCAGCCAGCTCTGATTTCAGGATAACGTCGGTGTACCATTTGCTGGCGTCTTTTGATTTTGGGGTGATTTCTTTCATGTTTCAGCGCTGCGCAGAAAGCAGCCTTAATCAAGTATAAAGCATCTGTTTCAAAAAGCCAAAATCAGAAGCAGTGGAAATATGTCTTATCTAACGATCGTCAGATAAGACATATTCGTTCAGCTATTGATTTTTAGAACGGAGTATGGTATAATATATTTAAGGTTCCAGGATTCTGGTAGTAGCCAGCGCCAAAGCCAAAAGCTTTGCCGGGAACACAGACTCAGTGAAAACTCTCTGTGTTCTGAGGGAGCGTAGCCCTCCGGAACTGATAAAATTATTGCCCCGCTTTTTCGCGGGGCTTTTGTTTTGCCACATCAGATTTGACGGAACAAATCTTTCAGCTTATCTTTATAAAGCAGAAAGGAGGCTTGAATGGAGATAAATATTGACCCCAGAGACGCCAAACTGTTCCTGTTTTCCCTGTTCTGCGGCTTTCTGATCGCGGCTGTGGCGCAGACTGGCATGGAAGAGTACGGCAAAGCCATCTGGAACTTAATTTTGGCCGGGGGTTCGTATTTTTTCTGGGACAAGATTGAGATTCCGGATGAAAATCCGAAACGCAAAAAGAAAACACGCAGATAATGCGTGTTTTTCTGTTGCGTTAATGGACAAACGACAAAAAACGTGCTGTAATATAAGTATAAAAGCGCAGGCGTCTGCGCTAATACTTTCCAAGGAGGAAAGAATGAACATAAAAAAACTTCGGTATTTTTTGTTCACATATCAGCCAAAAAATTTCTGGTTGATACGACCGCGAACAAAAAGGACGTTGAAGAAAGTCAGCGCCCTTTATCTAATAATCATCACGTTTGCTTTTTTACGGGGATATCTCGACGTGATGTGGAATGGAACTTCGGTCGGTTACTTTGGCCAGATTGCGCTAACTAACTGGACAGGGCTTCTTGTTTGTTTATACCTTGGGTTCACGATCATCTGGGCAATGGCACGAATCCGCGGCAAAACAAACAAGTTTCTCGTGTCTTTTCTGGCCCTGGCCAATGTTACGGTTGGCGGACTGTTCTTAGTCGCCTCGCCCATCCTGACAGCGCTGGGGTGGGAGCTACTCTTCAATATCAGCTTCGGCGTGTTTGCCGTGAACTCATTGTTCGCGGTAGCATATGCATTTTCTGAAGTTGAGTAATCTAAATCAAACGCGACCCAATGGGTCGCGTTTTGTGTTGTTTGGAAATAAAATCGCGGCTGTTGTTTAAAAGCGGTTCTCGGAGGCCGACGGGCTCGGTCTCCGAAGGAGCCGTTGGCCGAGAGTACAGACAGTTGCTTGCCGCTGGAGCAAGGAAACTGGCGGCGCTTTTAAGCAATCGCCGCGATTAAAAAAGCCGCCTGATGTCTCCGACAGTAACCAAAAGCAATAACCCCAGAAGCAAAACCATGCCGATTGAATGAATCCAGGTTTCATATTTTTGCGGCACGGGCTTTCTGGTTAAAGCTTCCCAGAGAACAAAAACCAGGCGGCCGCCGTCCAAAGCCGGCAGAGGCAGAAGATTAAAAACCGCCAAGTTCAAAGAAATTAAAGCCATGAACCCCAGGGTCTGACCCAACCCCGAGCCAATGCTTGACGCCGTCATATTGACAATGCCGACCGGTCCGGAGATGTTTGAGATGTCGCCTTTAAAAAAAGCGTTTTCCAAAACCTTGCCCGCGGCTTCAAACATGTAAACCGAAGCAGACAAAGAATGTTTCAAAGCTTCTGTAAAAGCTTTGAAAAAAGGATATTTCACGAATCCGATCTCAACAATCGCCACGCCCAACGGACCCTGGCCCGGCGGCGGAGATTCCCTTGGGACAACGTTTACTTGGCCCCTGCCTTCAATCTCAATAAAAATGTTTTCACCGGCGTTTTGTTTGGCAAAATCAATGAATCCCTGCTGAGAAAGCAAGCCGGTTTCATTATTTGAGTTTTTAAAACTCAAAACTCTGTCTCCGGGCTTGATGCCAACAGTTTCCGCCGGAGAACCCTTGGCTACTTCCAGTATGCCAATCTTTAGGTTTTTGGCGAAATCTTTGTTGGCGCTATCAACCGCAATTTCATTGCCGAAAGCAAACAGTCCCCAGAAAATAAGAAAGCCGACAAAAAAGTTCATCAAGATTCCCGCCAGAACGACAATGATTTTTTTTCCCGGCGCCTGGCTGGCAAAGCTGTCAGCGTCGTTTTTGTTTTGTGAATCAGACTCGCCCTTGATTCTGACAAAACCGCCGAACAAAATCAGGTTGAGCGAATAGATCGTGCCATTGATTTTTTTCCCAAAAAGCCGCGGCGGCAGACCCAAGCCAAACTCTTCAACCGCCATGCCGGCTTTTTTTGCCGCCAGAAAATGTCCGAGTTCGTGAATCAGGATTAAAAAACTGATGATTAAAATACTTAAAATTATTGCCATAATTTCACATAAAATGCAGAGCTTTAGCTAAACGCTCATAATTTCAGATTCTTTCTTGTCTTTCAAAGACTCAACTTCGGCATTGAAAGCATCAACTTCTTTTTGCAGAAGCTCCTGAAACTTGAACTTCAGATCTTCATCCAAGCCCTTGTCAAACTCGTTTTGAAACTTCTTTTTGATATCGTCACGCAGCTGTCTGAATTTTATTTTATGTTCTTCGGATTTTTGATTTAAAAGCTTGACGAGAATCTGGCGTTTTTCTTCGGTTAAAGGCGGAAAATTCAGTCTGATTAAATTGCCGTCGTTTGACGGGTTGACGCCAAGTCCGGCGTCTTGAATCGCTTTTTCAATCGCTGAAATTAAGGTTTTATCCCAAGGCTGGATGATAATTGAATGAGCTGAGTCCGAGCTGAGCGTTGCCAATTGTTTGAGCGGCATTTTTGAGCCGTAGCTTTCAGCCTGGATATTTTCAACCAGACCCGGATTTACCCGTCCGGTTCGCAAGCCGAAGATTTCTGTTTTGTAAGATTCAACAATCCCCTGCCAAGATTTTTTAAACTCGCTAATCAGTTGCTGCATTAATGTTTAAAAATTCGTTTTTAATATTTTCATGGCGTAATCAAGACTTGCCGGCAAAAGATCTGATTGCGCCTGGATTGAAGAAACAACTTCCGGTCCAAAATGCCTTATCAACGCCAGAACAAAAAATACCAAGAATATTTTTTTCGCCTGTTCCATCCCGTTAGAAATTAAAATTCATTCTACTTTTATGGTATCACAAGTTTTCAGACAAGACCATTTGTTTCAAGGCTGATTCTGCGGTGGCTGGAAAGTTTTCCGCCATTTCGCTCAAGTTTGAAAGTTTTTTCAGAGACAGAACAAGGTCTTTTTGATTCAACTCTCTTTTTTTGGATAAAATCAGGCTCAGATCGCCCAAACCAAGGCTGAATAAAAGTTCGTCCCGCAAAATCGCCTGCCAAAACTCAAGGTCTTTTGAAATTTCCGGGTCGGTTGCCAAAAAGCGTTTCAACAAAATCAGTTTCTGGCCGGCGGACTGACGCTCAAAAGACAGAAGCTCCAAAACTTTTTCCCGGTAGAGCTCAAGCTGTTTTCCGTCAGCCATTAAGTTAAAACCGATTCCGGGGCGGCCGAACGAAAACTTTGAGATTTCCAAGGCTTGTTTTTCCGTGAGGTTTTTATGGTCCGAAACCCAGTGCAAAATATCTTCCTGCTTGACCAAAGGAAAATAAATCCCAAGCGTCCTTGAAAGAACGGTTTCGAAAATCAGGCTTGGCTTGTCCGAAACCAAAATAATCACTGATTTGGCTGGCGGCTCTTCAATAATCTTCAAAAGAGAGTTTTGGGCCTCTTCGCTCAACAAATGGGCGTTGTCAATCAGAACAACTTTTCTTTTTGAAAGCGAAGCCCCAAGGCTCAAAAATTTTATGACTGCTCGGGACGTGTCAATGCCATAAGGCTTGTCGTCGTTGCTTTTGATGATTGATGATGGCAGAAAAGATTCGGAAACAAAAAGAAAATCCCGGTTCGGATTATCCTTGCAAGCCAAACAATCCTGACAGCCGTTAAAAACATTGTTTTGGCAAAGCAGGCCTTTGGCAAACCCCAAAGCAATCTGTTTTTTTCCGGTTTTTTCCGGCCCCCAGAAAAGGAAGCTTGAAAAAAACAATCCTTTTTCAAGAAAACCTTTTAATAGGGCGAGCTGATTTTTGTGGCCGATTATTTGCATAAATTAAAATGCAAAAATCAAATATCAAAATGTCAAAAACGGAAAAAAGAAAAGATTGCGAGACATTCTAATTTTTTCTCTGTCATTTTGATTTTTGAAATTTGATGTTTGATTTCCAATTTTTCACTTGAAAGATTGAAGACTCCGTTTATAAATCTCCAAATTATCCAAAATCACACCCGTACCTTTGGCAACGCAGAAAAGAGGTTCGTCGGAAACATAAGCCGGCACGCCAGTGGTTTTCAAAATCAAATCATCCAGGCGCCTGAGCAGCGCGCCGCCGCCGGTCAGAATCATGCCCTTTTCAACAATATCAGCCGCGAGCTCCGGCGGCGTTTCCCTTAAAACGTTTTTAACCGCCTGAATAATTTCTTTCATCTGGGGCTGCAAAGCTTCGGCAATGTCGTTGGAGTTAATCTCCATATTTCGCGGCAGATTTTCAACAATATCCTGCCCCCTGATTTCCATGCTCAACTTTTCTTTTTCCAGCATCGGCATGACTGAACCGACCTGGATTTTCAGATCTTCGGCGGTTTTTTCGCCGATGACCAGATTGTGCTTTTTTTTCATGTAGTCAATGATTGCCTGATTCAGCCTGTCGCCGGCAATCCGGATTGATTCCCAAGTGACCACGCCGCCCAAAGAAATAACCGCGACTTCGCTGACGCCGCCGCCAATATTAACAATCATGTTTCCGGACGGAACATTAATCGGCACGCCGGCCCCCAAAGCTGCCAGCACCGGCTCTTTCACGACAAAAGTGCTTCTGGCGCCGGCTTCTCTGGCGGCGTCAATGACCGCTTTTCTTTCGGTTGAAGTGCTGCCGGCCGGCACGGAAACAATCACATCGGGTTTTAAAAACTTCCAAAAACCGCAGGCTTTATTGATGAAATAACGTAAAATTGACTGGGTGACGCGATAGTCGGCAATCACTCCGTCTTTCATGGGCCGGTAAACAACAATGTCGGACGGCGTCCGGCCGACCATTTCTTTGGCTTCTTTGCCGATTGCCAAAACCCGGTTGTCGGGTTTTGAGACTGCCACGACTGACGGCTCCTGAATGACAATCCCCTGTTCCGGAACAAAAACTAAAGTGTTGGCCGTACCCAAATCTATACCGAGTTTTCTGATAATCATTAAACTATATTACTATAACAAAGAATAAATAACAAAAATCGGTCTTACTCTTCAAGCGCTTCTTTGACGATTTCGCGGTCGTCCCAGGGAATTTTCGAGTCCTTGAACATCTGCCACTGCTCCGCGCCTTTGCCCAAAATCACAATCGTGTCGCCTTTTTTCGCCAGTTCAATTGATTTTTTTATGGCGGATTTCCGGTCAAGGATTTTCCAGTAGTTTTTGTTCAATCTGAATTTACCTGATTCTTCAAGCCCGGAAATCAGTTCTTTGGCGATTTTTTCCGGATCCTCGCCGTACGGGTCATCGTTGGTAATCACCACCAAATCAGAATATTCAGCCAGAATTTTTCCCATCACTGGCCTTTTGGAAGCGTCTCTTTCGCCGCAAGCGCCGGTTACCGAAATGAGCTTTTTTTTCAGGTACGGCTTGACCGCGGAAAAAAGATTTTCAAAAGAATCCGGAGAGTGGGCGTAATCAACAATAATCTCAAGCCAAAACATTGTAAAGATTAAACTTTCCCGGCAAAGGCGCGGAAAAAAATTCTTCTTTGCCGCTGAAAACCAGTTTAAAGTTTAAGCCGTTCTGGTTAATCTCGTAATCTTTGGCGTAAAGCGTGACGCCGGAATTCAGCCCGAAACTGGTTTGTTTAACGTCCATTTTTTTGAAAGATTCAAGGCTCGGGTCGTCACCGTTCAAAACCAAAGTTTTTGTTTTGGGACCGATCATTTTTTTGTGGGAAAGGCTGTATTCTTCAACGCTTTTGTGATATTCCTGGTGATCCGGCATCATGTTTGTCAAAACCACAAGCTCAAACGACAAACCCCAGGTTCGGAACTGTTTTAAAGCGTGCGAAGAAGTTTCCAAAATCACGAAGCCGCAGCCGGATTCAATCGCCTGCTTGATGAACTTTTGGAGAAAAACCGCGTCAGAGGTCGTCATCTTCAGATTGTTAAGTTTTTCGTTTTTGCCGATTTTAATCGTCGTCGTTGAAAGCACGGCTGTCTCAAAGCCCAAAGACTCCAGAAGCTGGCTGATTAAATAAGTCGTGGTTGATTTTCCTTTGGTGCCGGCAACGCCGATAATTCTGGTTTTTCCGGCGGGAAAGCCGTAAACAAAGCTGGCAATCACGGCTTTTGGCAGGTGGAATAAATAAGGCGCCAGGTCATTGTAAAGCCGCGGCGAAAGAAACTTTTTTGCGATTTTTCTGAAAAGGTGTTTCATCCTGTAGTAGATTTTTGGCTAATTTTTAGCTCCGAAGTTAATGAATTCCATTATAGCTTATGGTGCAAGCTTGATTAAACCATCCTTATCCCGGAATAAACCATGACAAAAAATACTGAGAACCTGTCTGCCGGCAGGCAGAGCTGCCAAAAATTCACTACGGGATTCATTTTATCAGCCGGTTTAGCTGCTTTTTCGTAAATAAATAAATCAAAACAACCAGAAAAATGAAGCCGACAAAAACAAGATTGCTTAAGTTTTCAAACTTAAGTGCCAGCGAAGCGTAAGCGCCTTTGGCTTGCCAGCCAATCAGCCCCATAATCATGATTCTGACCCCGGAGCCCAGAAAGCCGACAACCAAAAAATCAACCAGCGGCATTTTCATCAGTCCGGCAATCACTGAAACAATGACGCCGGGAAAAATCGGCAAACTTCTCAAGCCGAACAAAACCAGATCGTCCCAGTAATGCTTGCGAAAATATCTCCGGATTTTTTCCACTTCAAAAAGCGAAATTCCAAGCTTCGGCCCGATTTTCGCCAGAGCCAGCTCTCCGCCCCAGCGGCTCAGGAAATAAAAAAACAAAGAGCCAAGCGTCACGCCGAGCGCTCCCGGCAAAACCAATTTGGCAAGAACTTCCCAGAAAGCCGCATCAAGGCTTCCGGCTTTAACAAGGAAGAAACCGCCGGCCATCATCACCAAAGACGACGGCAGCGGCACAATGATTTCTTCAAGAATAATGCCGGTGAAAAATCCCCAAACTCCCCAATTGGAAATGAATGATTCAATAAGCTCAACCATCCCGTAGTAGAATTTTGACTAATCGCTGATGTCGGCGATTAATTTTTATTTGAATTAATTAGAAAAATTTACACGACTTTCCCCGCCAAACTTATTC
>LCKC01000022.1 GCA_001001185.1 Parcubacteria group bacterium GW2011_GWB1_45_10
GACAAATTTTCTCCGCGTAAATAAGAAACTAAAATTTCTTCAAGAAATGCATTCAAGTCCCTGATGCCTTCGCCGGACAGCTTACTGGCCAAGCCGCGGTCCTGGCCTTTTTCAATTCTTTCTAAAAGACTCATAAATAATTTGCCTTAATTATGGAGAGATAATACCATTTTCCGAATCAAAATTCAATTTGAATTTGGCCTGCTTTCGTGGTTTAATGGACAGTACATCTTTTTAATTTTATGTTTTCCATCCTTGTTAATGAAAAGAAAAAAGCCTGGTCTTTGGTCGGCTTAATCCTCGTCCTGGTCGCCGCGGCGGGGATTTTCGTTTATCCAGAGCCTTATAACCGAGCTGTCAGGTTTTTCAACAACAAAGTTTCTTTCGTGAAACTGCCCGAACTAAACCCAAAACCCTTCCGGCTGGGCCTTGATATTGCCGGCGGCACGTCTTTGACATATTCAGCCGACGTTGCCAATTTGCCGGACAGTGAAAAAAGCCAGGCGCTCCAAGGCTTGAAAGACGTCATTGAAAGAAGAATCAATATTTTCGGCGTTGAAGAGCCGCGAATCGAAGTTTCCAAAAGCGGCAGTGAATGGCGGCTGATTGTTGAAATTGCCGGCATCAAAGACATCAATCAGGCAATCAATGCCATTGGCCAGACGCCGTTCCTTGAGTTTAAAGAAGAAAGAGATTCAGCAGAAACAAATCTGATTCTTGAAAAACAAAAAAACCAGGACCCGCAGGCGATGTTTGAAGACCCTTATTTCAAACAAACCAGCCTGACCGGCAGATACCTGGAAAAAGCCGAGGTCCAGTTCAACCCGACGACTTACCAGCCAAATGTCCTTTTACAGTTTAATGATGAAGGCGCCAAACTTTTCGAAGAACTCACATCAAAAAGCATTGGCAGAAGAATCGCGATTTACATTGACGGCATGCCGTTAAGCGCCCCGACTGTCCAGGAAGCAATTAACAACGGCTCTGCCCAGATAACCGGCCAGTTCAACATTGAAGAAGCAAAAGCTCTGGCAAGAAACCTGAACCAGGGAGCTTTGCCAGTGCCAATCACTTTGATTTCGCAACGGTCTGTCGGCGGCACGCTCGGTTTTCAGGAACTTGAAAAAAGCTTGTTCGCCGGCATCATCGGCTTTGCCATCATCAGCGTTTTCATGATTTTGATTTACCGCTTGGGCGGATTTTTCTCGGTTTTGGCTTTGGCGGCTTATGTGCCTTTGGTTTTGGCGATTTTCAAAATCATTCCGGTGACCATGACTTTATCCGGCATTGCCGGCTTCATTCTTTCGATTGGCATGGCGGTTGACGCAAACATCCTGATTCTTGAAAGAATCAGGGAAGAAATAAAACAAGGCCGCGAAGTGACCACGGCGATTAAAGAAGGATTTTTGCGCGCCTGGCCGTCAATCAGGGACTCAAACGTTTCCACCATCATCACGGCGTTGATTCTTTATTTTTTCACCGCCAGCATTGTCCGGGGATTTGCCTTGACGCTTTTAATCGGCGTTATCGTCAGCATGTTTTCCGCAATCTTTGTTTCCCGAACCTTGATTCTGGCGTTTCTGAATCAGAAAGGCGTCAACAGCAAACTTTGGTTCAGGGCCTGATTTAATTTTCAATTACCAATTTTCAATGAAATACGATTTTATCAGCAAAAGAAAAATATTTTACGTCATCTCCGGCATTTCCATCGGCCTGAGCATTTTGGCTCTGGCTCTTTGGGGATTGAAGTTCGGCATTGATTTTTCCGGCGGCACGCTTTGGGAGTTCAGATTCAATGACGTAAACATTGAAAAAGCAAATATTGAAGAAACTCTGAGAGCAAAGATTTCCGGAGAGCTGATGGTGCAAAAATCCAGCGACGGCGTTTTTTCCGTCAGAACCAAAGAAATCAACGAAGCTGAACATCAAAACCTGGCTTCAAGCCTCAAATCATTGGCGCCTGATTTTGAAGAACTCAGATTTGAAACTATCGGCCCGACGGTCGGCAAAACTTTGCAGACAAAATCAATCCAGGCGATTGTTTTCGCGGTTTTGGGCATCTCAATCTACATTACTTACGCTTTCAGAAAAGCTTCCCTGCCGGTCGCGTCCTGGAAATACGGCTTGGCAACAATCTTCACGCTGTTCCACGACGTGATTATTCCGCTTGGAGTTTTTGCCTGGCTCGGCAAGTTCAAACAGATTGAGATAGACACCAACTTCGTCACGGCAATGCTCGTGATTATGGGTTTTTCCGTCCATGACACGATTGTTGTCTTTGACAGAATCAGGGAAAAAATCCGGACCTCAAACACAAAAAACTTCATTGAGCTGGTGAACCTTGGGCTCAACGAAACTGTCGTTAGGTCGTTCAACACTTCGCTGACCGCGATTCTCGCTTTGGTCGCGGTTTATTTCTGGGGAAGCTACACCCTGCAGTACTTTATTCTGGCGATGATTATCGGCATTGGCGTCGGCACTTATTCTTCAATCGCCATTGCCAGCCCGATGATTATTGAGTTTTGGCTTCATCAGCAAAAAAAGAAATGAAACTAAGAAACCTCCCGCTAATGCGGGAGGTTTTCGTTATGACCGAGGTTTTTTATTTTGAATACCTTGCCGCCAAGATTGTCTATGGAATCTCCAAAGATAATTCCAATTACCATACCAATAGCGAAAATCTCCAGTAGCTCGATAATCACAGCCAAAAGCCCGTTCGTCATAATAGGCCTCCTTTTTGAACTCTGCCCAATTATACTGCTATAATTGGTTTTATGAAAGGCCACGAACCGGATAAAACTCTTTTTATTTTGCTGGCGATTTTCGTTGTCTTGGGACTGTTTATTGTTTTCGACGCTTCTTCAGTCAGGGCATTTTTGCTCAAAAACGACCCGTTTTTCTATTTCAAAAAACAGCTGACAAGTTTTTTCATCGGCTTAATCGGATTTTTTCTCGCTTACAAAATCAACTTCAACTTCTGGAAAAAGTTTTCTTTTGTCATTTTGGTGCTGAGCTTTGTTTTTCTGGCTTCGGTTTTTATCCCCGGACTGGGCGCCGAACAGAAAGGCGCGCTTCGGTGGATTTATCTCGGGCCGATTTCCGTCCAGCCGGCCGAGTTTTTCAAAATCGCTTTGATTGTTTATCTGGCGTCTTTTTTTTCAAAAAGACAAAGTTCGGTCAACAGCTTTCTGGAAACAATCTTTCCTTTTTCCGTTGTCGTCGGCCTGACCGCGGCCATCCTTTTGTTCCAGCATTCTTTCGGCATGCTGTTAATCATTTGCAGTATTGCTTTGGCAATGTTTTTCGCTTCCGGCCCGAAACTGAAAAACATTTTTATCATCACGGCAGTGGCGGTGGTCGCTTTCGGCGCTTTTATGATGCTTGAACCGTACCGGGTTGAAAGATTAATGACGTTTTTGAATCCTTCGCAAGATCCGCTCGGCTCAGGCTACCAAATCAACCAGGCGCTCATCTCCATTGGTTCGGGCGGAAAAACCGGAGTCGGGCTTGGCCACTCAAGGCAAAAATACAGTTTTTTGCCGGAAACCATGGGTGATTCGGTTTTTGCCATCTGGGCCGAAGAAACCGGTTTTGCCGGCACCATCATTTTGTTAATCATGATTAGTGTTTTTGCGTTTCAGGGATTTAATATCTCAAGAAAAAGCCGCGACCACTTCCCGAAGTTTCTGGCTTTCGGACTCACTTTCGCGATAACTTTCCAGTTCATCTTTAATATTGCCGCGATCTCTAACATGATTCCTTTGAGCGGCATTCCTCTGCCGTTTTTCAGCTACGGCGGCAGCTCGCTGATAAGTTCTTTGTTTATGGCCGGACTTTTGCTCAATCTTTCAAAATTCACGGCCCAATCCCGCGGTTGAGATGTCTGAAATTATTTTTTAAAACAAATTTTATGCCTTATGTTTCAAGAGCGGGGGACAAGCTTGAACACGCGCTGAAAAACTTTAATTTTAATCCGGAAAACCTGGTCTGCGCCGATTTCGGCTCAAGCACCGGGGGATTTGTCGATTGTTTGCTGAAGTTTGGAGCAAAAAAAGTTTACGCCGTGGAAACAGGCTATGGCGTTCTGGACTGGAAGCTCCGCAATGACAAAAGAGTTATGGTCCTTGAAAGAAAAAACGCCATCCATATTGAGTTGCCGGAAAAAGCCGATTTAATCACGATTGATACCGGCTGGACAAAGCTTGAAAAAGTAATGTCCAACGCCCTGAAAAACCTGAAGCCTGACGGAAAAATCATTGCTTTAATGAAACCGCACTACGAAGCCAGCCCGAAAAAACTTAAGAAAGGCAGGTTGCCGCAAGAGTTTATTCAAGAAACGCTTGACGCCGTCAAAACCAAATTAAATGGTCTTGGCGCCGAGGTCCTGGCGGAAACCGAATCGCCGATCCTCGGAGAAAAAGGCAAAAACAAAGAGTATTTGCTCTGCCTGAAAAAATCGCGGGTTTGAGGCTCAATCAAGCCAAAAAATCTGTGTTATAATTCGATAAATGGCTTTATTTAGCGGATTAAACAAGACAAGAATAGTTTTAACCGGCGGCGGCACGGGCGGGCATATTTTTCCTTTGCTGGCGGTTGCCGAAGAAATCAACCGGTTTGCCAAAGAAAAAAATCTTGATGTTGAACTGAGTTACATCGGCCCTACTTCAGGACCGTTCACTTTTGACGAAAAAATATTTGAAGACAAGGGCATCAATGTTTTTAGCATTGCCAGCGAAAGCCCGAACAACGCGGAAAACCCTTTGGAAAAAATCGTCATTTTAATCAAAGAAGGGCTGGGCTTTCTGCAGTCGCTTTGGCATCTCTGGGTGATTATGCCGGACGTGATTTTTTCAAAAGGCGGGTACGGCGCAGTGCCGGTTTTACTGAGTTCGATTCTGTACCGGATTCCGACTTTGATTCACGAATCCGACACGATTCCGGGAACCGTCAATGAATTCAGCAAAAAAATCGCCAAGCGAATCGCCATTTCTTTTGAAAAAACCATTGAATTTTTTCCTTTTGAAAAAACCGCTCTGACCGGCAACCCCATCAGAAAAACTTTTTTTGAAAGCGGGGACAAAGAAAAAGCTTTGAAATCTTTCGGCTTCAGCGCAAACAGCAAAGTTATCTTTGTCAGCGGCGGCAGCCAGGGCGCCAAAAAAATCAATGACCTGATTCTTGATATCCTGCCAAAACTCATCTCAAGCTATCAGATTATCCACCAGTGCGGAACCAGAAACTACCCGGAAGCGTCCCGGGAAGCCGAGTTTCTTTTGCGCAGCCAAAACCCGGAAACCAGGACAAAATACCGACTTTACGGATTTATGGACGAAGAACAGGTGAAAAACGCTTATCTGGCCGCGGATTTGGTTGTTTCCCGCGCCGGCAGTTCGCAGATTTCAGAGATTGCC
>LCKC01000023.1 GCA_001001185.1 Parcubacteria group bacterium GW2011_GWB1_45_10
AGAGCCACAAAGACGAGCCTCTTGCACAGTTTTACATAGAGTCAAAATAATTCGTGATATAATGGATTAAATTATGCCAGCACATGCTGATTTAGTTTCCTATATCCAAGATCAAACCAGACAAGGCGCTACTGCACAGTCAATTCATGCGACTCTTTTGTCTGCTGGATGGAGTGATGCAGACATTTTGAACGCATTTCATGATGTCGCCGCTGGGATGTTACCGATGACGACAGGAGTTTCAATCCATGAAGACTTGGCGCAAGTTCGCGGGATGGTTGCGCATTTGGCATCGCGAATCGGATCACTTGAGGAAAGTATCAGAAGCTCTGCAATGCTTCCTTTGCCACAGCTTGAATTGCCGAAACGCACAAGCACGACATCATTGCATTGGATGACCGTGGCATCGTGGGTGTTAGCGACTCTTATTGCTCTAGGCACAATGGTTGCAATTTGGCAAAAATGGTTAATATTCCAATAATAAACAAAATACGCACAGTCTTTTTTGTCTTGGCTGGGATTATAAGCATTGGAGTCCTTATGAATGTTGCGCATGCGCAACCAACGACAGATAAAATCACCAAATCATGGGAATTTTTTGGCGGACCACTTGTAGGAATTGATATAACACAGGTCAGGCAAAATATTTTTTCCCTTGTTATTGATTTTGCGCGACCAATCCCGCTTATAGATCATGGCAACGAAGGGAATCTTCGCGCGCCAAGTATTTTTCAATTTTTGACGCGAGGACATTTGGCTAACAAGACGCGCTCCGTGTCTCGCATGTTTTACTCACAGACAGGCAAGCAAGCTCTATCGGATTATGCCGTTCATATGGCGATGCTTTGAAAAATGGAATAACAATACCAAGTGATGCGTGGCAAAAGGGGATAGCGTCGTGGTATGGGCCTGGATTTCATGGGCGCACAACAGCGTCTGGAGAAGAATATGATAAACACGGCATTTCTGCAGCACACAAAACACTTCCACTTGGATCAATGGTTCGCGTTGTGCGCCCGGCAAACGGGGCGATGGTGATTGTTGAAATCACAGATCGCGGGCCATATGTTGCCGGACGAATTATTGATTTATCTCTTGGAGCAAAACAAGAACTTTCGCGACACTTGCCAATAATTTGTGCGAGTGGAACTTCGTCTTGTGTTCTGGCTTCTAATTGCTTGATCTGTACGACATTGCGGTCTTTTTCTTGTGGTCCGACTAGTAACGCAATCTTAAATTGGCTTCTAAGTGCCCACGATAGCTGGCCCTTGAGCGAATTATCGGTACCAGTATATAGTGCGGTTGATATTCCCGCGTTGCGTAGATCTGATGCCAATCTAAGTACAACCAATTTGCACGATTCGTCAAAATTAAGAACACCAACTGCCGCGCCGATATTTGGTGTTCTTGCTATGCCTAGCTCATCTAACGCAACACGGAGACGATCTATGCCAATGCTCATTCCAACACCTGCTATTCGTAGAGGGGCAAAGCGACTTACCAATTCATCATATCGTCCGCCGGAAGATACAGACCCTATCCGTGGAAGTGCGACAAGCGAGGTCTCATATACCATGCCGGTGTAATATCCAAGTCCACGAGCGATAGACAAATCAAAACTCCATGTAGTGCGCGGCACATTAAGTGCGTCCAAATATCCCGACAACTCACGCAATTCCTGAATTCCTTCGTGCGATTGAGGTGCAAATTTCAAATATTTATCCGCTTGATCCAATAGCTCTATCGGGTCACTTGCTCGGATGGAAAGTAATTCTTGGATTCCATCAATGGCCGAGCTATCAAGCCCTAGCGATTTTAATTCATCGGCGATTTCTTTCCATGGCTGTTTTTCTAATTTATCTATTGCCCGGAGCACTTGAGGAAGCAGTTTTTGATCAAAATTAAAAAATTCTGGAAGTCCTCCGAGTATTTTACGATTTGAGATGCGAATTGCGATGCGATCGGACAAGCCGAGATCGGATAGTGTTGAATATACGAGTGCCAAAATTTGTGCATCCGCTGTGAGCTCGGTTGCTCCCACAATATCTGCGTCACATTGGATAAATTGCCTCCATCTGCCAGCTTGCGTGTGCTCGCCACGCCATACTGGGCCGATGTGTGACACAGAGAAGGGGAATACCAAGTCATCAGCATGTGCCGCAACAAACCGTGCCAATGGAACCGTAAGATCAAATCTAAGCCCGAGCGGAGCGTCGTCTTCTGTTATTTTTGCGCGATAAATTTGTTTTGCAAATAATGGGTCTCCGCCAGTTAAAACCTCTTCGCGTTCCAACGCTGGCGTGCTAATAAATGAAAATCCATTTCTTGCGAATGATGCGCGTACAGAATCAATCATTTCTTGCCGAACAGCAAGCTCTTTTGGTAACAAATCAGAGAATCCAGATGCTGGTTGTGGGTCAATCCGTCGCATACGGTAAAATTATACCATTTCTATCTTTGGCGTGCTATGATGACAACCATGCAACAGCGCTCTAATTTCAGGACGCTCATAGTGGTTGTTGTGACGGTGTTTTTGGATTATTTAGGAATTAGCTTGGTAATTCCTGTTGCCGCACCGCTTTTTTTGAGCGCAAATGGATTTTTTGATGTCGGTGTATCGCTGGATTATAGGACTCTTATACTCGGCTTATTACTTGGGACATCTCCATTTATACAATTTTTTACATCTCCTATACTGGGAGCATTTGCAGACAGAATTGGCAGAAAACCAGTTCTTCTTTTGTCGGTCCTTGCCACAGGATTCGGACATGCGCTGACTGCGGTGGGATTTCTAACGCACAACCTGCCATTATTATTTGTAAGCCGCGTGTTATCTGGCGCAGGTGCTGGGAATCTTTCAGCTGCCAATTCCGCCGTGGCAGATGTGAGCGATTCAAAAGAAAAAGCGCGAAATTTTGCGTTAATCGGCGCAGCAATCGGATTAGGATTTATTTTCGGACCATACTTGGGTGGCAAATTATCCGATCCAACAATAGCGCCATGGTTTTATTATGATACTCCACTTTGGGTTGCCGCGGCATTATCGCTTTTGAACGCAGTATTCATTTTGCTCGCATTTTCTGAGACACTCCGCACGCGTATAAGACGAAAAGTAGATATGTTTACCGGTGTGCGCAATATTTTGCGCGCTTTTGCCATCAAAGAGCTTCGCGTTTTGTATTTAGTCAGCTTTTTAATCGGATTTGCATATAATTTCTTCACACAATTTTTCTCCGTATTTTTGGTAGCAAGATTTCATTCAACATCGGCAGAGCTTGGCGTATTATTTGCTTATATTGGTATCTGTACTGTAGTGGCGCAGGGATTTTTTGCTCGTGTGCTTGCGAGCTATATGCGCCCTGCAGTTATTATTCGATGGGCACCACTGGTTGCCGGGATCGTTCTCGCAGTTTTTGCCGGTATTCATAAAGAGCAAACAGTTTATTTATTAATTCCACTTGCTGTGGTTGCGTACGGATTAAGTCCAGCAAATATGACAGCACTTATATCAGACGCGGCAGGCAAAGAGTCGCAAGCATTAGGATTTGCCATTCCGCCAGTTATTTCTGGGATTGTAACGGCTGTTAGCATTGCTATGCCGCTTGCTTTAGGAGCGGCGTCATTCTTTTTAGCATGGGGGATTTTTACACTGTTCCATAAAGACGGATTGCTCGGAGAATTTCACGAAGTATAAAAAGTTGCCCCCGCCTTGGTGGGCGAGGGCGCACTATCTAGTTTCTCGCGACGACTGGAATCGTCGCTGGGTATGTCAGCTTGAAGCGAAAGAGCGATCCAGTTGCCACCCATGCCTCTCTTACCCCAAATGCGCTCAAAGGCGTGGTTGGGCTGATGTAGCCATCAAATCTCCTCTCCGTTCTGATCTGCACCATGTCGTTTTCCGAAGAGAGCACGATTCTTTCGCTATCTCTTCTTATGATCTCCTCTACTCTCACAGAAGCTGTTATGTAGCCCATTCTTTCATTGAAGGAGATGTCACTTATTGAAAGCGACACAACGCTTTGACGGGGGAGTATATCTTCTGCTGGAGGGTCTACCTCCACAATGACACCCTCTGTTGAAACCGACGCAACACGGCCAAGTGCTTTTTGGAGATTCACAGCACGCCTGACTTCTACTGTGATCGTCGTTCCTTTCGGGACGACGACGGTTTCTCTTGTAGCGCGTACCGCGATCGGCTCTGGCATTGTCAGCACCGAACTCGGATCATTTTGAGGCTCCGAGACCGGCGATGAAGCAGGCGAGGGAAGTTCTGATGGACGCTCTTTGAGCGCCTTTATTTCCTCTTCAACTGCTTTCATCCGCTCTTCAGCCGCCGCTTCAGTAGCAATCCTTGCTTCTTCAGCGCGCTTAGTGGCCGCGGCAAGTTCAGCCTTTTGCTCTTCGGCAATCCGTTGAGCGTTCATACGACCTATGTTTGCTTGCCACAAATCGCGTGTAACCGGCTTGAGCGGTTCGCCTCGCACATGACCCGCATGTTCATAGCAAATCATTGTGCCAGTCTCATTGACACGATAGAACATCACGGGCTCGCCAGTGCGCGGATCCGAGAACTCGTTAGTGCAGGGGACTTCGAGCGGTGCCGCGAGTTCTCGGCCGTGTTTTTGTGCTATTCGCGATATGTAGTTTGCTGTCTCGCGCCCCATTTCGCGAATCCCAGGGACGAAAGCCGTGAGAAACGCTCCCACGGTAACAGCGCCGGCAAACCCACCGATTATCTTAGCTGGGCCATCCCACCCAATCCTATTGAGAAACCATGCGAAAGACCCGAGAAGCGGTATCACAACGATCACGGCTGCCCACAGAAGAATCGGCCCAAACCAACCGATGGAGACGAACAGTCCCATCCCGATCAAAACGACGATTGCGACGAGCGCGACGATTGCGGCCAAAATTTTCTTGCCCATTTTTATTTCCTGCCTTTCTTTCGTTTACCCAAGATTGCATCCGCGCATTCGTCCAAGAACCCCTTCTTTTTTCTCTTCGGTTTGGTTTCTTGTACGAAATGTATGATCTTTTGTTGTCGTGAAGTGATATCAACAGCCTGCTCTCTAGTTGCCTCTCCATCATCTACGATAACGCGCTTACTAAGCTCGCTTCTCGCTTCGTCGAGCATTTCTTTCACAAAACGATTAAGGATGGAATTCTCAGGAAGATTCTGTCCGAGAGCTCCGCCAACTAGGAGAATCGCATCAATCAGTCGCTGCCGTCCAGATTCATTATCTGGTATTACATTCCACTTGACGGCCAACTTGTAGAGTCGATCCCATGCTCCTCCTGGCATGTCAAAGTTGATCTTTACGCGATCTGTCAGGTACGACTCAACAAGTTTCTGCAAAGACAATCGCACTTCGCACCTCACTTTCTTTGATTGTGAAAGAAGCCGAAGATTACTATACAATAAAAAGTTTATATGCGCCAGTCCTTGCATCAACTTGCAGAAAAAGGGGATACGCGTACAATTTGTGTATGACAAAAGAAGCATTTCAATATTTACTCGTCATCGTATTGCTCACGATGATCACCGTATCGTTTGGCGCGCTATCATTTGACCTCATTAATGTGTATTTCCCTGACATAGCAGGGAATGCATGTTCGTATGATGGATGTACAGGGAGCATCAATGGCTCACTCGCCGTTTTGATTATTGCATTTCCGGTCTTCGTGAAATTATGGCAGATTATCCAGCGAGATATTGTGGCGGATAAAGAAAAAGCCAATTTGCGCGTACGAACAGTGCTTTTATATTTAGCAATATTTATCTCCGGAATAGTTCTTATTGCTGATCTTATTACGCTTGTCAGCGGATGGCTAAATGGCTCGCTTACTGCTCAATTTATCTTTAAGGTTATTATTGTGATGGCTGTTGCAGGAATGACTTTTTCGTACTTTCGCAACGAGCTCAAACAATCAAGTGGTTCAACGCGCCGTTTGATCGGATGGACAAGCATCGTACTTGCAGTGTTGGCAGTAGTAATTGGTGTCTGGACATCTGCTCCATGGGAAGCGCATGCAAGGAAAATAGATCAGATGCGAATTGATAATCTTCAAATGATTCAATCGCAAATTGTTTCAATTTTTTGGACGAGCAAGGCAAGATTGCCAATGTCACTTGGAGAATTAACCGACTCTGTCTCGGGTTTTACTGCTCCGCGCGATCCAGAAACTAATTTGCCGTATGAATATAAACTTACTGGTGCAAGATCATTTTCCTTGTGTGCAGTATTTACCATAGAAACAAAAGGTCCATCCAAAAATACGCGTGCTATCCCAGCCGGCACAAATTCTATGGATACATGGTTCCATGGGGCAGGGAAGTCGTGCTTTGAAAGGACCATAGATCCAGATATTTATCTTCCAAAAATTCGCTAGCCTGAATGTTCCTTTGTTCCGTCCAGAATCGGAAGGATTATCAATGTTGACAACCTGTGGATAACCTGTTGATAAGTATTGCGCGAACCCACATTGACTTCATGTCCCGCTTTGATATAAAGACGACACAAAGATATGGTGTTTTAACGCTCATAGATTGGCATCCTGTCGCGACTGGTGCTGTGGACCGTTATCCCTCCTCGGTTCACCGCAAGAACTCTCGTGACAGGATACGAGTCTGTGGGCTTTATTTAAAATGGAATCATTAAAATCATCAGCAATTGCAATACTTGCGGGCGTTTTTGTTTATGCAGTAGTTCAGATTTTTATTCCCCCGTCATCCCCTTCAAGTACAGAAGGAACACTTGCTATTTCTACAACTCCAACTGAAACAAGTGCCCAAAAAAGAGCATCCAATACCCCACTCACAAAGGCAAACATTGGAGCACTTCTTTTAAGTCCGAGTTCGTCCGTAAAACCATCCGTGACAATTTCAGAAAAACAAGAAAATAAGCCAGCTCCAATAATTTCTACTCCCCCGGTTACGCCGAGACCAATTTCTACTGTAATTTTGACGCCCCAGCCAGTGGCTGGTCAGCCTTTGGCTGAAACGCCTACGAATACTCCAACTGCTACAATAACTCCAAGAATTTCCGAATCGTCATCGCCCATCGTTACTCCGACCATAACTCCAACAACTATACCTACACCTACTGCAACGGCAACGCCATCGAAAATTGTGATTTCTGAAATCGCATGGGCTGGAACTGTCGCGAATTCATCCGATGAATGGATTGAGCTTTATAATGCCGGTGAAGAATATGTTGCACTTGATGGATGGAGTATATACGAGGGCGATTCAACGAAAATAATTTCGCTTAGCGGAAATATATATCCAAACGGATTCTATTTGATAGAAAGGACAGACGATTCAACAGTGTCCGATATTACCGCAGATGTATTTGGAAGTTTTAGCGGATCTGGCCTAAAAAACGATGGCGAAGATATTCGCTTGAAAAATTCGGCAGGAGAAATCGTTGATCGTGTAAATTGTAGTGCTGGCTGGTTTGCGGGCGACGCACCAACGCGGATTACAATGGAACGCATTAATTCGCTTGTAGATGGATCAATAAGTTCAAACTGGGGATCAAATAATGGGAGCGTGACCACTGGTCTTGATGCAAAAGGAGGGCCAATCCATGGCACTCCTAGGTTTAAAAACAGTATTTCGCCGTGATTATCCACATTTTGGTATTGTTACCATCTTTCTTGGCGCATATACTGCTGATGTCAGCATTATATACATATGACTTTTGAGCCATATATAATGCTTGACTTTGACGGCGAATTTGGCTAGGATGTATCTCAAACGATAAACTGCGCGTGGACTGTCCATGCCTGCCTGAAACGGTGTTATAGGCAAGCATGGGAAGCCCAGGAAAGGTCATTGAAAATCAAGGTCGAAAAGATTGCAAAGAACATAAGGTTGCAACGAAAGAAAAGACGACTATTTAAGTGTTTGGAAAGATACTGTTTGAGTTCCGGAGTCGAAATCTTCTAGCGTGCCCATCTTTCTCGGTCGAATAAGGGGAAGTGTCATTGCCTCATGGAGAACGGATCTTGTCAGTATCTCGTAAGCGTTAGTTTGAAATGTAAAATGTTATTCCCCTGCTCGCTGGTTCGTTTCCCCCACATCTTGGTGGACGCGATGTATCAGATGAGCAGGAAACTTAAAACT
>LCKC01000024.1 GCA_001001185.1 Parcubacteria group bacterium GW2011_GWB1_45_10
GGCGACAAGGTCTTGATCTTTTCCACTTCCCAGAAAGCGATTCTCTATGATCCGGTGAACGACATCATTGTCGAGGTTGCTCCGATAAATATCGGGCAAGAGTAATAACATCTGCTAATGCCGACAAATGACAATCCACGGATTGCGACGAATAGTTTTTTAATGGCAGCCAGGATATTTTTATTCGCCGCTGTTGGTTTGTTTTGCACTGGCATTAACGAAACAGCGTTAGCCGAAGATTACACCAGCCCTTCTTTTATTATTCGCGCGCCGGTTGTCAGCGAAGGCGGTTCTTATTCAAGCTCAACCAGTTTTCAGCTTCAAAACAGCTTGGGACAGGTCATTACTGGAATAAACAGCGGTTTGAGTTTCCAACAGCTGGCGGGTTTTTGGTACTGGGGCTGGCCGGTGCCAGGTGCTTCTCCAACTCCAACACCAACACCTTCTCCGTCTCCTCCTGTTCCTGCTCCAGCGCCTGGCGGCGGCGGAACAGTCTCGGTTATAACCACGGGCGTTAATTTTTCCGGCCGGGCCTATCCTTCAAACAAAGTCGTAATTCTTAAAGACGGCCAGATTGTCGCCACCACTGTTGCCGGGCCAGACTCAAACTTCAATGTTTCTTTGACCGGATTGAGCGGCGGCAACTATAATTTTTCAGTTTACGGCGAAGACAGCCAGGGCAGGCATTCGGCGTTTCTCACTTTTCCGGTTTTGATAACCTCGGGAGCGACAGTCACTGTCAGCGGCATATTCATTGCGCCGACAATCGGCGTTGACAAACTTGAAGTCAGGAAAGGCGACGACATTGCCATTTTCGGCCAGACCGCGGCAGACGCGAACATCACCCTACAGGTCAATTCCGAAGAGCCGTTTTTTGCCAAAGCAAAATCCGACAAAAATGGCATTTATCTTTATAATTTTGATACTTCAGTTCTGGTGCTCGGCCAGCATTTGGCCAAAGCAAAATCCGCTTTTGAAGAAGCGACAAGCCCGTATGGTTCCGCGGCCGGCTTTAAAGTGGGGACAAAAAATGTTTCCGCGTCTGCGCCGGCGGCCTGCGCCGTGAAAGCGGATTTGAACAATGACTGCCGCGTCAACCTGGTTGATTTTTCCATTGCCGCTTTTTGGTATAAGCGGACAATCAGCGCGGAGTTTAAAGTGAAGGAAAGCGAAAGATTAAACGGCGACGGCAAAGTCGATTTAACGGATTTCAGCATCATGGCGTATTACTGGACGGGGTAGGTTAGAAAGCAGAAGTTAGAAAATAGGAAGTAGAAAGTAGAAGCTATGAGTAATTTAACAGAACAATTTCCCGAATCGGAACGTTATGGATTAACAAGTCAAATGCGACGCGCCGTTATTTCGATCTCATCTAATATCGCCGAAAGTTATCACCGTTTTCATAAAAAAGAAAAACAGCAATTCTTAGCGATATCTTTTGGTTCGGGTTCAGAGATAGAGAGCCAAATAGAAATTGCAAAAGTTTTATTTTCTAATTTTAATTATCAACCGGCAGAAGATTTATTATCTGAAATCATGCGAATTTTGAACAATTTTCTTAGCAAATAATTTTTTATGTCAAGATTTTTTATTCTCCATCTTCTATTTCCTAGGTTTTGTCTTGTTATTCTATTTTCTACTTTCTATTTTCTAGACTCCAATTCTGTTCTGGCTGCTTCGGTTGGCTGGGAAGCGCCCGGCGAGGTCGGCGTTAACCAGCGGTTTCAGGCAGATGTTTTTCTTGACACGCAAGGC
Organism: Parcubacteria group bacterium GW2011_GWB1_45_10; assembly: GCA_001001185.1. Classification (GTDB taxonomy): domain Bacteria; phylum Patescibacteriota; class Minisyncoccia; order UBA6257; family Brennerbacteraceae; genus UBA10122. The sequence continues at coordinate 1,756 of LCKC01000024.1, forward strand.
GAGAACATCAACGCCGTTGAAGGCGAGTTTGAGTTTCCGCGCGGCTTTTTGGGTCTCAAAGAAATATCGGACGGCGACTCCATAATTAATTTCTGGATTCAGCGGCCCAAACTGAATTTGGACAATAAAATAATCTTTTCCGGCATTATTCCGGCCGGTTATTCAGGCAAGGGCAAGGTTTTTTCCGTTGTTTTTCAGGCGTTGGCGCTGGGCGAGGCGCCGGTGAAGTTTAGTAACCTGAAAATTTTGCTTAACGACGGCAGCGGCACGCCTGTGCAGGCAAGCGTTTTGAGCGCCAGCATCAAAATCAGCAATATAAAAGCGAGTGAAGAAATTTTAGGAGCCAAGCTCGCGGACAGCGAGCCGCCGGAGTCGTTTCAGATCTATCTTTCAAACGATGAAAGCGTTTTTGGCGGCAAATGGTTTATTGTTTTCGCCACCCAGGACAAGAATTCAGGCATTGAGCGTTACGAGATATTAGAAAATAGAAAGTGGAAAATAGAAAGTAGAAGTTGGGAAACCGCGGAAAGCCCGTATCTTTTGGAGGATCAAAGCCTTTCAGGCGATGTCTATGTCAGGGCGTTTGACCGCGCGGGAAATTACAGAACCGAACATCTGGCGCCGGTGAACCCGTTAAACTGGTATGAAAATTGGCTCATCTGGATTATAATTATTATAGTAATCACAATGTTCTTTTATGCGCGCCGGAAAAAAATAAACGCAAAAAACATTCGCAAAAATGATCAAAAATCCGCTTAGAATTTTATTGGTGTCAATTGGTTTTATCCTGGTTTTCACCGGCGGGGTGAACACGGCGTCAGCCGCCGGTCTTTATTTCTCTCCTTCCAAAGGGACTTTTTACAAAAACGAAAACTTCAGCGTCAGTGTTTTCGTGAGTTCGGAACAGGCAATCAACGCGGTTCAAGGAGTCATCTCTTTTCCGACTGAATACTTTGAAGCGATTTCCGTAAAAAGCAACACCAACTCCATTGTTGATTTATGGGTTCGCAAACCTTCGTTTTCCAACGCCAGCCCGCACGGCAATGTTCAGTTTGAAGGCGTGGTCTTGAACCCGGGATTTGTCGGTTCAAGCGGCAAAGTGATGGAGATTGTTTTCCGCGTCAAAAACGAAGGTCTGGCCGGATTGGATTTTTCCGATTCCGCGATTCTGGCGAACGACGGTTTGGGAACCAATGTTTTGACCTCTAATGCGAGCGCGAACTTTTCGCTTTTGCCGCCGCGGTTTGCTCCGGAAACTCCGGCCTCGGAAAATCTCAAAGCGGTTGAGGAACGAATCAAAGAAGTTGAGCAGAAAGTTTCGCTTGCCGCAGAAGAAAGAGAAACCGGCATCCTGCGTTTTTGGTATATTCTGCCGGAGTTCATCAGAATCATTATCCTGGTTCTTGTTGGTCTGGCGGCAATCTTGCTTTCGCTGATTTTGCTTGGTTTTATCATTGTTACAGCCGTGTGGCTGTGGAATTACGCGCGGCAGCACCGGCGCCAAGTTGAACAAAAAATCGAGGTTTTACCGGGCAAGATAAAGCGATTTTTCAGAAAAGCCGAGCGTGCGGCAGTGTCCGTTGAACAAGAATTGGCCGGCGATCTGCACTATGGCGTCCGTCAGATAAAAAAAGAAGTTTCCGGAGCCAGACACAGCCGGTCTTTGAAAAAGACGCTGCTTAATTACTGGCATTCCGTGATTAAGGTTATCAAGCGTTTTGGCGAAGATAATCTGAAAGAAAAGCCGCTTTAATCAAGACTCAAGAAACGCCGGGTTCAAAAATCCCCGGCTTTTTGCCGAAGTTCAGGGAAGCGTCAGCGCTTTACCTGACTCATTTTTTGCGCACGTTCTCCTTGTCTTTGCCGGGGATTTACGTGCCAATCTTTATTTTTGGACTGGCGCAAAAACCAGCGGTTTTGGCCGGCGATTTTTTGAACAATATTTTCTGGGTTCTGGTTTATTACTTCATTTACAGCATTTTCGTCACTCTGGCGAATATTTTTCTTTCAAACCTTTTGTTCCAGAAACTAGGGTTCCGCGTTTCCATTCTTTTGAGCATGCTTTTTCTGGTTCTGGTGGTCGCCTGCCTTTTTGAGCTGGAGGAAAACTTTTCTTTGATTTATCTGGCGCCGGTTTTGACGGCTTTGGCAGTTCATTTTTACTGGATTCCGTTCCATATTTTTTTCATCCGCAAAGCCAATTTTGGCGGCAATTTCGGCAACGAGTCGGCGTCCCAGGTTCTGACCGTGACCCTGGCCGGCGCGTTTGGGCCTTTGGCGGCCGGGCTGATCTTGAGTTTTTTTGATTTTAAAATCCTTTTTTTGGTGACCGGGTTTTTGCTGTTTTTGTCGGCAGTGCCGACGCTCTTTTTGGTGACCGAAGCCGGTCACAGCGAACACCGTTTCAAAAAAATCTACACTGAATACATCTTCAATCCCAAGCTCTGGAAGTTGAACCTGGCGTTCATCGGCGCCGGCATTGACGGCATTATTTTCGACATTTTCTGGCCGATTCTTTTGTTTCTGGTTCTGAAAAATTTTGTCCAGCTCGGCGGGCTGGTCAGTTTTTCCATGGTTCTGTCGGCTTTGATTATGGTTTGGGTTGGCCGGATTCTTGAAAGCAGAAAAGCGATGTTTTTGCGTAAAGCGAGCGTGTTTTTAAACTCCGCGCTTTATTTTTTTAGGATTGTCGCCGTTTCGCCAGGCTCGCTTTTTGCGATTGACGTTTTTGACCGCTTGAACGGCAAAGTTTACGGCACGGCGTTTCTGGCGGAAAGCTATGACAAAGCCAAGCTGATGCACGAATCTGACTTTATTATTTACCGCGAAACCATGACTCATCTGGCCAATATTCTCGCAATGATTCTGGCGTTTGCCGTGATTTTGAGTTTTGAAAACTGGAAGCTGGTTTTTGTCCTGCCGGCCCTGGGCAGCCTTCTGGTTTTTCTGCTTTACATTTAAATCGCCGGCTGTTTCTGTTAAAATAAAACCATAAATATATGGATAAATATTTAAGCCAGATGGAGTTTCTTTTGGGAAATCCCTGGGTCGCTTTGCTGGTTTTGGCCTGGACCTTGACCTGGAAGGGCATGGCTTTGTGGAAAGCCGCCAGGTCAAGTCAGAAAAACTGGTTTGTCGCGCTTTTGGTGATTAATACCCTGGGCGTTTTGGAGATTTTTTACCTTTATTTTTGGGACAGGCTCAAAGAGCTTTTCAAGAGAAACCGACAGGTTTAACAAACAAAACCCCGCCGATAGGGCGGGGTTTTGTTTTAAAGCTTTATTTTTCAGAAAGCTGGAGATAGATGCCGGCAAAAGCAGTTTGGAGCATGATGCTGAAGAAAATAAACCCGAGCCCGAGCGTCAGGACGCCGGGAATAATCGAAAGAAGCGTCAGGCCGAAACCCGCGAGCAAAAATACGAAATAGCGCCACTTGACGCCGTCTGTCAGCTTGCCGGCTTCAATAAACAGCTGTTTGTATTCCTGGAAAATCTTTCGCAGAGCTTTTGAGAGTTTCATGTTTTTACAGTTGGGGAGCTGTTTTTTCTTGTCGGCGACCAGATACATGACTTGTGAGTATTTTATTGCCAGGTAAATGCCGGGGATGACCAGCGCGACAAAACCAAGCATCACCATAAGGCTGTAAATGACGCTGACAATGGCAAAGTTGGCCACGAAAAATATGTTTTTTCCGGTGGCAGACGATTTGGTTGAAAAAAGCTCGCCGAGTTCATCAACCAGCGAATCAAACGTCGGTTTGCCGCCTTTGGCAATCTTCAAAAAAGTCAAAAGCAAAAGCAGGCTGATAAACGCGGAAAGAATCTGCATAACGAAAACAATCAGGCTGGAAATCGCCGGCGCCCAGAAAAAAATTGCCGAAAGAATAGAAATAATAATCGCCGCCACCACCAGCGCCAGGAAAAACCCGAGCAAAGTCCAGAAGTGCTCAATCGCTTTTTGCCAGCCAAGGCTTAGGGATTTTGAGATGGAAAAGCTGTTCATGAAAAAATATTGGTTTTAATTATTTTAATTGTAGCACAGTTTTATTCAGTCGGACCGGGCAGAATCGAACTGCCGTCACGAGTACCCCATACTCGCATTCTACCACTGAACCACGGCCCGGATTAGCCAATAACTTTACTACATACAACTTACAACAAAAACAACAGCGAGTAAATCGCTGCTGCCGTTGGCCACTCACTTTTTGTTTTCCGTTGTCAGTTGTGAAGTTGTTGGTTGTTAAGTTAAGTCACTTGTCGTCTTCGGTTAGGCCGAAGATTTTTTCAATCTGCCAGAGAATGAAAAGGATGAAAAGCGTGAAAAAAGTCGTCATCACGGCAATACTGTAAGCGCCCAGCCCGACAGCTGAACCAATGCCCGCGGCCACCCAGATGGAAGCAGCGGTGGTCAAGCCGTGCACCTTTTTTTCTTTTTCCTGGAAAATAATCAACCCGGCGCCTAAAAATCCCAGCCCGACGACAATCTGGCTCAAAACCCGCGACGGGTCAAAACCGAAAGAGCCGGCTGATTTTGACAAAAAGTCGTTGGAGAGAATCACGAAGAGCGCGCTGCCCAGAGAAATCAAAGAAAAAGTCCTCATGCCCGCGGTTTTGTGGGAGAGCTTTCTTTCCAGGCCGATTAACAGCCCAAGAAAAGCGGCCAGAATCAGCTTGAACAAAATAACTTTATCCAACGGCGTAAGAAACATATTTTTTTAACTGGAAGTTAATAACCAAATAAAAACCGCGGGGCTACTTTGTTTTCGCCCGGTTTTTTATGCATTTGACGCAAGCCCTGACTCTTTTGCCGGTCGGCAACCTTAACCACTGGAGATTGGGGTATTTTTTCGTGCTTTTGGTCGGGTTGTACTGGCCGCGCAAAAGATTTCTTTTGCCGACCATGATTGAGCCTTTGCCGCAGATTGAACAGACGCGTGCCATGAGATTAGTATATGGTATTAAGTATTTTGTATAGAGTATGGAACAACTGGATTATACTTCAAAATAAGCGGATAATCAACTCCGCACATAAAAGTTATGTAAGGGACAAGGGCGCAGAAAAACCGTCTCGCTTTGCGAGACGGTTTTCGTAAAAAATTACCCATGGTAGCCACTGTGCAGTTTTGCCAGTGATTTTGTTTTTGGTTTCGGCTTTGAAATCCTGATCCAAAGCCAGACAACCAGGCAGAACGCCATGGCCAGGGTCAGAACAATGACCCAGGGGTTTATCTGAAACATGACCTCCTCCTTTCTTTATTGCTGCTGGATTATAACGCTTTGTCGGATTTTGGCAATAGACTTTTGTTTGTTATGATATAGAGAATATTTGTTTTATATTAAACGGGACGGTCCCGTTAGAAATAGCCTTTATTTGAACTTATGCCATTAACAAATTACGCCTTCACCTTATCCTGTCAATTAATTAAGATTTTATACCGGAATTTCTAACGGGATGGAAACTCTTTTTTTCTTCATTGTTTTTATTTTTTCCGCGGTCATTCACGAAGTTTCGCATGGCTACGCCGCCAAGGCTTTGGGCGACGACACGGCGGAAAAAGCAGGCCGTTTGACTTTAAATCCCTTGGTTCATCTTGACCCGTTCGGTTCAGTGGTTTTGCCGTTTGTTTTTTACTTAATCTCAAAGCTTTCCGGCGGCGCCGGGCTGATCTTCGGCTGGGCCAAGCCAGTGCCTTACAACCCTTATAATTTGAAAGACCCGAAAAAAGGCGGTCTTTTGATTGCTTTGGCCGGGCCGTTGTCAAACATTTTTGTCGCGTTTTCGTTAAGCGTGTTTTTGCGGCTGGGTGTTTTTGGACCAGGCAGTATTCTGGCGAATTTTTTTGCGGTGATTATTTTGATAAATCTGATGCTGGCGGTTTTTAATCTGATGCCGATTCCGCCTTTGGACGGCTCAAAAATTCTTTTCGGACTTTTGCCGCAGAGATTTTTTTACATTGAAGAGTTTTTGGAGCGGAACAGCATGATTATTTTTCTGCTGTTTTTTCTCTGGGGCCTTCCTTTGGTTTCTTTTGTCGTTTTTGGGCTTTTTAGTGTTTTCACCGGCGGCCTGTGATTTTTAAATATGTCTTATTTAACGATCGTTAGATAAGACATAATTTGTGCCAGCCTGGCAGCCGCCGTCATTATCAGAGGAAAAAACTCGCTGTCGGATTGACTTTTGTTCGTATTCTTGGTATTTTGTACAAGACAAAGCCGATAGGCTTTTT
>LCKC01000025.1 GCA_001001185.1 Parcubacteria group bacterium GW2011_GWB1_45_10
AGAGCTCCGCCCAGAGCCAGTCCGCCAACAGCAAGCTTTTCTGCTTTCATAAATAAAAAAACCCCAACTTAATTGGGGCTAAAAACCTTGCCCTTCTGGCAAGGAAAGGCACCTAAATATCAACAGGTACCTAGCTCTTTTCACCTTTGTATTAACAGGATACACAGTAGAAAATAAAAATGCAACTGTATATACTAAAAATAGTATGGCTGCCCAAAGTCTTCCTGTTCAAAATCAAGGTGGAACCGAAGCGTCTAATTTTGTCGACATCCTGGTTGCGCAGGGTGATTTGACGCTCGAACGGGCTAAACAGGTCAAGTTGGCAGAAGTCCAAACGGGCAAGCCCCAGGAGGAGATAGTTGCTGAACAAAAGCTGGTTTCGGAGGCCGCCTTGGCCAAGGCAAAAGCGACTTTTTATAATGTCCCTTATGTGGATTTGGGGAGCGCTCCGGTCAGCCCGGACGCCCTTTCGGTTTTACCCCAGGAAGTAGCCAGAAAGTTTAAGGTTTTCCCCTTGGCAATTGATAGAAATGCCAAGGAAATGACTTTGGCTATGGCCGAGCCCTTGAATTTGACCGCGATTGAATTTGTGGAGCAAAAGACCGGGCTTCACGTCAAGGCTCTGGCGGCTGAGCCTTCCAAAATTGACGACGCGGTAGCCACCCGTTACTCCGTATCTTTATCTCAAGAAGTGACGGCGGCTTTGAAGGAAGCGGCCCCCGAGCAGGCAAGAATGAAGACGTTAGATGTAACTCAAGGGACGGGGCTGATTCGCCAGGAAAAGGTCAGCGAGATTGTTACCCATATTTTGGATTTTGCTGTGCGCTCTCGGGCTTCGGATATTCACATTGAATCCCAGGAGGCCTTGACTCGCGTCCGGTACAGAATAGACGGAGTTCTCCAGGAGAAGCTGACTATACCCCGCGAGCTTCATGAGTCTTTGATTTCCAGAATAAAAATTTTGAGCGGGATGAAGATTGATGAGAAAAGAATACCCCAAGACGGGCGGTTTAACTTTAAGACCGCTGGTCAAGAAGTTGATTTGAGAGTTTCGTCTTTACCCACAACTTGGGGGGAAAAGATTGTGATGAGGTTACTTAAAAAAACCGGCGGAATTCCCGACCTGCCGGAATTGGGGCTCCGCGGCAGCGCTTTAAAAGGCTTGGAAGACGCAATTTTGCGGCCCCACGGAATTATTCTGATTTGTGGTCCGACGGGTTCGGGTAAAACGACGACGCTTTATTCGGTAATTCAAAGGTTAAATCTGCCGAAGGTGAATATTGTGACGCTGGAGGATCCTATTGAATACAAAATTGTCGGTGTGAATCAGGTGCAGGTAAACCCAGCGGCGGGTCTCACTTTTGCCTCGGGACTTAGGTCTTTCTTGAGGCAGGACCCGAATATTATTCTCGTCGGCGAGGTTCGAGACAAGGAAACAGCGGAATTGGCGATTCAGGCCTCGCTCACCGGTCATTTGGTTTTTTCCACCCTTCACACTAACGACGCCTCCGGAGCACTCCCGCGCCTCTTGGACATGGGCGCTGAAGCTTTTCTTTTAGCTTCCTCCATGACAGCCATTTTTCGAGGTGATTCCCGTCACTGAAAAAATAAGCAAGTTAATCTTGGAGAGATCCTCGGCTCTTGAAATTGACAAAGCGGCTAGGAGCGAAGGCATGATTACCTTGAAACAGGATGGTTATCTTAAAGTTCTTGAGGGCTTGACGACGATCGAAGAAGTTTTGAGAGTTGCCCAGGAATAAGCGGAGCTTGCTGCTTCGCAGTAAATATGGATATAAGCCAAGCTTGTATCCACAAACTAATTTATGGATATAAGCCAAGCTTGTATCCACAAACTAATTTATGGATATTAAACAATTATTACAATATACGATTGATAAGAAAGCGTCAGATTTACACCTGATTGTGGGTGTGCCCCCGACTATTCGTGTAGACGGTAAGTTACTGGCTTTAACCGAGCAGGGCGTCTTGACCGCCGAATTAATATCTAACTTACTTCGAGGGGTTTTAACAACTGAACAGATCGAAAGACTTTCGGTTAATAAAGAGATAGACCTTTCCTTGGCCTTTTCTGAAAAAGCTAGGTTCAGAGTAAATGTTTACAACCAGAAGGGCAGTTTGGCCGGGGCTTTTCGCGCCATACCGCTTGAAATTCCCCAGCTTGATTCTTTGAATCTCTTGGTGACTGGCCCGACCGGGCACGGTAAATCTACGACCCTGGCGGCGATGTTAAATGAAATTAACATAAACCGTTCGACCCACATTATTACAATTGAGGACCCGATTGAATTTGTCTTCAAGCCCCAAAAGTCGGTCATTTCCCAGCGGGAGATGCATAATGATACCCATTCCTGGCCCACAGCCTTGAGATCTGTCCTGCGGGAAGATCCGGATGTGGTTCTCGTGGGCGAAATGCGGGATTATGAGACCATGGCGGCCACCTTAACCGTGGCTGAAACCGGGCACTTAGTTTTTGCGACTCTGCACACTAATTCGGCCGCCCAGACCATAGACCGAATTGTGGACGTCTTTCCCGAGGAACAGCAAAAGCAAATTCGACTCCAGTTGTCTAACGTCTTAGAAGCCGTTTTTTCGATGCGTCTTTTGCCGGCAATTACCGGCGGGCGCGTCCCGGCTTACGAAATAATGACGGCGACGACTGCTATCAAAACGGCAATTAGGGAAGGTAAAACCCACCAAATAGACTCAATTATCCAAACTTCGGGTGAAGCCAGTATGAATACCCTGGACGCGGTGCTCGCCTCTTTAGTAAGACAGGGCAAAATCACTCTTGATACGGCTCAAGCCCACAGCCTGCACCTCGAAGAATTAAACCGCTTAATTAGGAGATGAAAAGATTTATTTCCACTTTTACCCGACAGCTTTCCACGATGGTCAATGCGGGACTCCCCATTACTGACTCTTTAGCTATTTTGAGACAGCAGAGCAAATCTTCTTTTCAGCCGGTTATTACCCAGATTTTGGCCGATGTCGAGGGAGGAGAGTCGCTTTCGGGTGCCCTCGAGCGCCATCCGAAAATCTTCTCCCCTACTTTTATGGCTCTTGTTAAATCAGGAGAAACTGGAGGAGTTTTGGATAAAGTTCTGGCCCGCCTGGCCGACAATCTGGAAAAAGAACAGGAATTTAAAGGCAAGGTTAAAGGTGCTTTAATTTATCCGGCAATTATCGTCGCCGGGATGTTTGTGGTTGGGCTAGTTATGATGATTTTTGTCATCCCCAGACTGATTTCTTTATACGCGGAATTCAAAGCCGAGCTGCCCCTGCCGACTAGGATTTTGATTGGCATTTCTAATATTTTAATTTATACCTGGCCGCTTTTGATACTTTTGGGCTTTGGTGTTTATTGGGGTTTTAAACAATACCGGAAAACAGTCGTTGGTAGGAGAAAAACCGACGAGCTTGTTTTTAAGGTTCCCGTTTTTGGCAGTCTTCAAAAACAAATTATATTAACGGAAATAACTCGAAGCATGGCTTTAATGGTTGGAGCGGGAGTTTCTATCATAGAAGGTTTGAATGTCACCGCTGAAGTGACCGATAATGTGGTGATATCGGATGCTCTTCATGATGCTACAAAACAAATTGAAAAAGGTTTTCCTATCGCTTACTCTTTTGCCAAGCACCCGGAAGCGTTTCCCTATATTCTTTCCCAAATGATTGCCGTTGGCGAGGAAACCGGAAAAATGGAAGATGTTCTTTCGAAAGTTTCAAGGATTTTTGAAATTGAAAGCGACCAGAAAGTTAAAACCCTGACCGCGGCCGTTGAACCTTTGGTTATGGTCCTTTTGGGATTAGGAGTCGGTTTTTTGGTGATTGCCATAATACTTCCGATATACAACTTGACAAGTCAGTTCTAACGGCTTGATACTGAAAATAGTTAGGGGGTGAGAAATTTGATACGAAAAGGATTTACATTAGTTGAGCTTCTAATCGTTATTGCCCTTTTGGGAGTCATAGCCTTAATTGTTATTGCGGCTATTAACCCTATTGAGCAAGCGAACCGGGCGCGAGATACCAGGTTTAAAGCCGACGGAAGCCAGATGATTGCGGCTGGGGATAGATACTTTGCCTCTTTCAATGAATTTCCGTGGGTAACTGCCGGTATCGCGACGAGTAACGATGCCTCTTTTGGATTTGTTTCGGCGAGCAACGAAGGGGCGGGAATTTGTGGAGCTACCTGTACGGTTGACGGGGTTTTGATTACCAGTAACGAACTCAAAACCGAATTTAGGAATCGGGATTTCGTGACGGCGACCGCGGCTGATGCACAGCTTTTTATAGGGAAAGGTCAGGGGACAAGTCAGTCAATCTATGCCTGTTTTATCCCTGCGGCTAAAGCGAGCCGAGATAAAGCGATAGCTGACGGCAATGTTTACACGATCAATCAGACCAACGGTACGCGCAGTGCAATATTTGTATTCCAGAGTAATTTGGAGTCATGTACTTAGTTTTGCTGTGTGCCCTGGGGTTGGTTTTTGGTTCCTTTCTGGGGGCCTGGACTTGGAGGTCGCCTCGGGGGATAAAAATTTCTTCAGGGCGCTCTGTTTGCGCAAATTGCAGGAAGCCTTTGCGGTGGCATGAAAATGTGCCCCTTGTTTCCTATATTGTTTTGGGGGCGCGCTGTAAAAGGTGCCGGAGAAAAATCTCCTCAAGATACCCCTTAATTGAATTTTCAACACTGATTCTTTTTATCCTGGCCGCTGTTTTTATAGACAAGGCGGCGGTTAACGTTCCCTTGGTTGGAAGCTTGGGGCTAATTGCTCTGCCCTTTTTGCTTCTCGTTCTTCTTCTTTTTTGGGGAATTTTTATCGTTGATTTGGAACGCCAAATTATTCCCGACGAGATGGTTTTTATTGGCATGGCGGCTACGCTGTCGGCCCTTCTTTTTGTGGGAGAGAATTTTTATATCAGTTTGCTGTCGGGGCTTGCGGCGGGACTGTTTTTACTTATTATTAACTTGGCGACGCGGGGGCGCGGCATGGGCATGGGGGATGTTAAATTAGCTGTTTTTGCAGGGCTTATTTTAGGACCCCAAAAAGCTTCGGTTTGGCTTTTTCTAGCTTTCTTGACAGGTGCTATT